>NZ_JAMBNV010000002.1:0-300000 GCF_023715245.1 Sporosarcina luteola | reverse complement strand
CGCTAGGCATTGACGGATGGACGGAGGGGGAGCATCCTTGGTTTTATTTATCCGAACAGGTCGGGGAGAAGATGGCACCGCTCGTCGGGGGGTTCAAAGGGGAAGTCATAGCAACCGGCTCTACGACAACGAACTTGCATCAACTTGTCTCAACGTTTTACAAGCCTGATGGCAATAAAAAGAAAATACTCGCTGATGAATTAAATTTTCCGTCGGATATTTATGCGCTGAAAAGCCAGCTTCAGTTGAAAGGGTATGATCCGGACATTCATCTCATCCGTGTCAAAAGCCGCGACGGACGCTATTTGCTTGAAGAGGACATTATCGACGCGATGACAGACGACGTGGCGCTCATCGTGTTGCCGGCTGTCCTGTACAGGAGCGGGCAAATCCTCGATATGGAGAAATTGACGAAGGCTGCGAATGAACGGAATATCCCGATCGGCTTCGACCTTTGCCATTCCATCGGAGCAGTCGAGCATTCGCTCCACGACTGGGGGACGGATTTCGCATTCTGGTGCACGTATAAGCATCTGAACGGCGGGCCTGGTTCGGTCGGCGGCCTGTTCGTCCATGAAAAGCATTTCGGCATGGCGCCGGGACTTACGGGGTGGTTCGGTTCGAAAAAGGAGTCGCAATTCGATATGGAACATACGATGGATCCCGCGTTGGATTCGGGCGCTTATCAAATTGGTACTCCCCATGTGCTAAGCTTGGCGCCTGTCATCGGATCCCTCGACATGTTCGAGGAAGTCAGCATCTCGGCAATCCGTGCGAAATCGCTCGAGTTGACGGGCTATATGCTCAAATTGATTGAACAGGAGCTAGGCGGAATGGAATTCACAATCGGTAATCCGATTGATGAAAATCGCGGTGGCCATGTATTGCTTGAGCATAAGGAAGCGGCGCGCATATGCAAGGCGTTGAAAGAAGACGGCGTCATTCCGGACTTCCGCGCGCCGAACGGCATAAGGCTCGCGCCTGTTGCACTTTACAATACGTTTGAGGACGTTTGGCATACAATACAGAAGCTGAAAGTGATCATGGATGAAAAACGGTACGAAAAGTTTGACAATAAAAGAGGTGTTGTCGCATGACGAGGGAGTGGATCGATATTTCGCAGCGTCTGCATAATGGAATCGCCGAATGGCCGGGAGATACGCCGTTTTCCTACAAAGTCGAGTTCCCAAAAGCTGACACGGGTTCCGTCAACATCGGAAAGATAACGACGAGCACGCATATGGGGACGCATATTGACGCGCCCTTCCATTATGACGATAACGGAATGAAAGTGCATGAGCTGCCAGTTGATGTCTACATCGGAAAGGCTCGTGTCATTGACGTTTCGGGGCTTGAAAGCGTCGGACGTTCAGAGTTGGAGGGAATCGACTTTGGCGGAGTAGAACGGGTTTTATTGAAGACGTCTAGCCGTCCGGATCCGGATGTGTTTCCGGAAACGTATGCTGTTTTGCGGGCGGACATCGGACCTTTATTGAAGGAACGAGGCGTAAGGCTGATCGGAGTCGATACGCCCTCCGTTGACTCTGAGCATAGCAAGACGTTGGATGCCCACCACTCGCTTTATGACAACGGTGTGCTTATTTTGGAGAACATCGTGTTGACTGAAGTAGAACCTGGCGACTATGAACTGATTGCCTTGCCGCTGCCAATTGAAGGCGGAGACGGCAGCCCGGTGCGCGCAGTAATTAGGAGGTGGCAGTCATGAGTGAAAAAGAAAATGGAATTCATACGGATTTCCGGGACAATATGACATACGGGGAATATTTGCGTCTCGATAAAGTGCTCTCAAGTCAGGAAAGATTATCCGGCCATCACGATGAAATGCTGTTCATTATCATCCACCAAGTGAGTGAGTTATGGATGAAACTCATTTTGCATGAACTGAACACGGCAATTGAATTGATTGAAAAAGACGAACTGCCGGAAGCGTTCAAAATGCTGGCACGCGTCTCCCGGGTCCAGACGCAGATCATCCAGGCGTGGGATGTCCTGTCCACATTAACACCAGCGGAGTACATGGAGTTCCGCGAAAGCCTCGGCCGTGCATCGGGCTTCCAATCCTACCAAAATCGAAAGATCGAGTTTGCACTCGGCTACAAACAGCCGCACATATTGAAAATCTACGAGAAAGACCCCGAGCTCGCAAACGAATTGCAGACAGCCTTCGGGGCACCGGGTATTTACGACGTCGCCATCCGCGCACTTGCACGCGCCGGATTCCCGATCAATCCCGACTTGCTGAATCGCGATTTTTCGATCACGTACACAGGCGATCCGACTGTGGCATCCGCATGGCTCGAAGTGTACCGCGACGTCGACCGCTATTGGGACTTGTACCAGCTTGCCGAAAAGCTCGTCGACATCGAAGACAGCCACCAGCAATGGCGCTTCCGCCACATGAAAACAGTGGAACGGATCATCGGCTTCAAAACAGGCACCGGCGGCTCATCAGGCGTCGACTATCTGAAATCCGTCCTTGACCATAAATTCTTCCCTGAACTGTGGGAAGTACGGACAAAGCTATGATTAAAGTGAAAGAGGCTATCCGATGGTAGTCTCTTTTTTAATTAACCCAAAGATTGTGAAGGACATTCTGCACGAGAGGGAGAACCTAATAGCTCATAATTTCCGCGAATCACGCATAAACCCCAACAGAAGTGCATAAAATCTCCCAATCGCGCATAAATCGTTAAATGTACTCATAACCATCCCGAAAGGCGCATAAATCATAAACCTTACGCATAAATCACTCCAAATACGCATAAAAGCCCCGCCGGCTCACACCGGCGAAGCTTCAATATCCTCAAAACGAATCTCTTTCATCTCACCTCTGTCCATCTGCAGCAGCGAATGCCTGATAATGGCATCCCCGACGGTGACCAACCCGATATTGTTCTCCGTCTCAACAATCGCCCCGCCTTGCATCTCCAAATAACGGAGAGCCTCCTGCCATTTGGCATCCTTCGGGCAGTCAATCGCCTTCCCGCCATTCCGAATCGAAAAGCCTACATCGCAATACCGGTAGATCGTCTTCTTCACCCGTCGCCTCGCATTTCCCCAAATCGCCATCTTCATAAGCTTTCCCCAAACGCCCGAGAAGCTCATATTATGGGAAGGGCTGCTCGTAAATTGCAAAATATCAAGCACTTCCCGCTTCGATGTCAAGCGCGACCGGACCCCGGAAGCATAATGGACATCCCCCGACAGGATGATGCATCGGGACAGGCTCCAATGGAACAGTTGGCCGATGAAATCTGTGAACCCTCTGCCATTATACTTCCACGCCTCGAAATCAAGCACTTCATGAATCGGAAACCCAAGTGTCCGTAGCGGATACACATATGAATGGAGAACCGATTCGATGAGGCCCAACCCATATAACGGCGTCGGCGAAACAATGATCAGCGGGTCCCCTCGTGTCCATCGGGATTTCAAAAGCGTCCGGGCCGTCACCTTCCAACCGGACGTGCCGATCAACCTTGGTGTTTGGATGCTCTCTTTATACATCCGCCCAACTTTCACCGGTTTCGGCTCATCTTCAAATTGACGCATTGTCCTCGTATCTAAAAACAGCGCAGCAGGTGTTGTGGGCGCTACGAATTGCCAGCCATTGAATGACCAAAGACGATTCGCCCAAACCTTATAAGCAGTTGAGTCAGCAATGAACCCGTCGAAATGACTACACATCGACTGTAGGAACCCCTCCCCGAACCGTTGTGGCTCATTGCCCCAAGCTTGGAACGCCCAATATGCACAAAGCCCGTTCGCAATCACATGTTTCCCTAAAGGTGAAGCGAGCACCGCACCGCGCCAATCTGCGGATAAATTCCAGTCATCCGTCACATCATGGTCATCGAATATCATATACGTAGGTACATTCGCAAAAAGCCTACGGATCCGATGAAGAGAACCAATCGCCTGCAATAGCTGCCCGGCCTGTTCTTCAAAACGGACCCTGCATTGCTCCAGCTCACCATGATCGTCAGGATAATACAAATACAGGCCATCCTCCCTCACCAACTCATCGAAAGTAGGGAGAAATACGCCCGCCCACATTGCCGGACTCCATGACAGCAAATACATCGCCGCATACTCTCCGAACGTAAGCAGATGATTCGAAGCGTTGCCTGAAGTAAACCGGCAAAACCGTTCCGTAATAAACTGCCGGCCATTCACTTGCGTTAACGAACTAGAAAAAGGCTCCCCCCGCAAGCGCAAATCGAACTGCCAAAGATCTTCCTTACCAATATAGTGTTCGGCAACCGTTCTGATGACTGGAAATAAAGGATCCGCCACATCATCTGCGTAAATCTGGTCTCCGGTAAGAAACAAAGCGCACGGCCGTGCCGCAAGATTCTTCGTTTCCCTATGCAAAAGCGCATCTGCTGCAACGAGAGCATCATCTCCCTTCCCGTGAAATTTCCGGCACGATGCATATAGAAAAGTTGGAGCTGCACTAGCGGGGATGAAAAACGAAGGATAGGGAAGCCCATCATACGTGATGGAATCTTCATTATCGTGAATCAATCCGAGGCTCGCCAAAGTAACTATGTTTTTACCAACGCGAAAAAGCAGGTCATAGCCAAGGAGTGTCTCCGTTGGAAATTGCCCATGCACCTGCACTAGGTGGATGAACAAACGATGGCCTGCCCGTATAGATGTCGTCTTCGTATCGGTGTCGAACTGAATAAGTGTATCAAGACAGTAAATGGCAGCATTCACCTCGACAGGACAGTCTGTCGCCACCCAAATAGCAACAGATTCTGTATCGACGCGCCGTAACATCGGACCTGCTAAAATCCCCGCACTCTCCATGCAAATCACCACCATCACTGACGTTATTATTACTAGCGTATTCAGTCCGGATGATGATGGTGTGTGCAGAAGGGCGATGACCTTATTGTGTGGAACACCCATCTTCAGAAATTCTTCAGAAAGTCCATGCATGAATCTTCATCTTTGTTGTAGACAATAGAAGTACTACAGAAAGGTGTGGTCTTCCATATGAAAAAAATTCTCGCAATCCTATTCGTCGCCGCAATGGCATTTTTCTTCTTCATTAAGGATAAAGACGCTCGTAAAGAAGCGGACCCCATCTACAGCGAGGCAAAGGCTTCCATCGTCATGGAAGCTGATTCCGGAAAGATCCTTTATGAGCAAAATGCAAAGGAGGCGTTGCCGATCGCAAGCATGTCAAAGTTGATGACCCAATACATCGTCCTCGAAGCGATTGCCGATGGTCGACTCACATGGGACAGCCAATACAAGCCCTCCACAACGGCGCTGAACCAACCGAAATATGCGGTCATTTTAGGAATGGACAAGCATAAAACATACATTGTCCGCGAACTTTTCGCCGCCATGACCGTCACTTCCGCAAACGATGCAGCTGTCGCACTTGCCGAAATGGTGAGCGGCACGGAAGAGGAATTCGTGATACAGATGAACAAGAAAGCCAAATCATTCGGCTTGCGGAACACCAGCTTCATCAATGCAACGGGATTGGATGAAGATGAGACGAATCGCGCAACAGTCCGGGATGTCGCCGCCATCGCGAATGAACTTCTGATAAACTATCCGGAAGTACTGGAATTCACCCGCATGACGGATTTCACCACGAGCGAAGGAACGAAGCTATGGAACACAAACCTCATGCTCCCGGGAATGCCGCAAGCGATGACTGGCATGGAAGGGTTGAAAACGGGGTACACCGAAGAAGCCGGGCCATGTTTTGCAAGCACGGGCATCTATGAGGGGAAGCGGATCATCACGGTCGTCATCGGCGTCGAAGCGGAGGGAAGCGACACGTCCACTCCCCGTTTTGAACTGACCCGCGATTTAATCGACCGATATGTGTTGAATAAATAAGAGATTCCCGCATGCTATAATGAAGGAAATTCTCTAACTGGGGGCTGATAACCGTGGATAAAACTGAAAAAGCGAAGTGGGTCGAAGAATTCCCAATACTAAAACAAATCATTGAGAAGCAGGAAGTTCTATGGAAGAACCCATTGAATGGTGACAGTGCAACAGGCATTGCGCAATCCGGCATCACTGCAGCAGACGTGAAGGACGCAAGCGAACGGTTAAAGCGTTTTGCCCCGTACATCGCAAAAGTATTTCCTGAAACTGCAAAGGAAAATGGCATTATCGAGTCACCAATCACCGCCATCCCGAAAATGAAAGAAGCACTTGCTCCCATATATGAAACTGTAATTCCCGGGAAATTGCTGTTGAAGCAAGACAACGCCCTCCCGATTTCGGGCTCCATCAAAGCGAGGGGCGGCATCTACGAAGTATTGAAGCATGCCGAAACGCTTGCCTTGGAGCATGGGCTCATTAAACAGGATGGGGACTACACAAAATTCGCGGAGCCGGAATTCCGTAATTTATTCGCGAAGCATAAAATCGCTGTCGGATCGACGGGAAATCTCGGATTGAGCATCGGCATCATGAGTGCGAAGCTCGGCTTCAATGTCACGGTCCATATGTCCGCGGATGCGAAGCAATGGAAGAAAGATCTTCTCCGTGAAAAAGGCGTGACAGTCGTCGAATATGCGGACGATTACAGCAAAGCGGTCGAGGAAGGCAGACGACAGGCGGAAGCAGATCCGCTCTGCCACTTCGTTGATGATGAAAACTCGCTCGACCTCTTCCTCGGCTACGCCGTCGCAGGCGAACGGGTCGCTGCCCAATTAAAAGAGAGTGGTATCGAAGTCGATGGAAACAATCCTTTATTCGTCTATTTGCCATGTGGTGTAGGCGGGGGACCGGGGGGCGTCGCTTTCGGTCTGAAGCTTCAATTTGGCGACAATGTCCACTGCTTCTTCGCGGAACCGACGCATTCACCATGCATGACAATCGGCATGATGACGGGATTGCATGACAAAGTATCCGTCGCGGATTTCGGTTTGGACAATCAGACTGCCGCGGACGGACTTGCTGTTGGCACAGCATCTGCATTTGTCGGTAAGAAGATGGAACCGCTCCTTGAAGGCTGCTATACCATTGGCGATGACACGATGTTCCAGCTGCTGTCAATGATTGCAGATACTGAGGACATCCGACTCGAACCGTCAGCGCTCGCGGGAATGACAGGTCCACTCCAAGCCATTCGCAATGGAGTGCCACTAGCCGACGCTCCATCCGCAACCCATCTTGTCTGGGCGACGGGAGGCGGAATGGTGCCAGAAACCGAAATGGATATCTACTATGGAATCGGCAAGGGAATCGGCAGGAAATAAACGCTATTTCCCGGGAAATCGACACACTTCGGGAAATATTCCGTCAAAAAACGACGTGGAAATGTAGTGTTGACGGCATTCTTCAGTAGGGGCAAAGCAGGAAATTAAACATGGGAAATAAGAAAAGAGGCCGAAACAATCCTTCGGCCCCTTTTTACATCATTCAATCACTTTTCATTTCTTTATGGGAAAACGGACATTTTCCGACAATCGGTTCAACATCGTCACCGATGAAGAATTGTTTCCATTCATTATGTGTCGGATCGCCGTAATGGCTAATATCCGGATGCTTCGGCAATTGATCCCACACTTCGACACGTTCACGGACCTTTTCGCGGGACATGATGCCACCTTTTTCGGTGCCCTTCAATCCTTCGAAAATACGTCTAGGTTGAAAGCCAAGCACCATTGATTGCCCTAAATCCCTCGTCTTCCGCTGCTTATAGGCAGGGGCATTTCCGAACACGAAAATCGGCTCTCCGCCAAAATGGAAGTCCCATAAGTAATGATCGGGATTGCGAGGGCTGTCAGCTGGCCATTCCACCTTATCTACGTCATGCAAGTATTGCAAAATGTCCCAGAACTGCTTGCGGTACGCCTCTAAATCACTTTCCGCTTCAAAAGGCTCCACGAAGACGAACAGACCATGCCGTTTATGATTCGG
Source organism: Sporosarcina luteola (assembly GCF_023715245.1). Taxonomy (GTDB): domain Bacteria; phylum Bacillota; class Bacilli; order Bacillales_A; family Planococcaceae; genus Sporosarcina; species Sporosarcina luteola_C. The sequence goes on along the minus strand of NZ_JAMBNV010000002.1, from coordinate 292,071 downwards.
ATCCTCGAATAACTTCAAAAATGCATAAAGTGCGAAAGACAAATTCGACCAATCCTTCTGCGTCACATACGCATACCGCAGCTCACCTTTCATTTCGCCACCCATGCCAAAATAACACGGAAACGTCTTATCCGTTACAGTTTCCCGGAATGTCCGATAGCTCTCCAATAACCACTCCGGCAGATCAGATCGACTTGCAAAATCCTCTTTCGTTAATAATGCATTTGTAATTTCTTCAATCAAAATCTATTCCCCCCGACCTTAATTAGTTATCCATTCCCTCGTCAGGAGACCCTAAACTACTGGTTTAGTTTGAATGGAAGAGGGAATAGTTTTGAAGGATAATAAGAATGTGGAGGATGAAAGCATGAGTTCCCCAGTGGACGATAAATCAAAAACGAAGTGCAATACAGAATATGACCCATTGAAGCGAGTCATTCTATGTCAACCTAAATTTATGGCAATCGAAGATATTATCAACTACACACAAAAGGAATATGCAGACGAAAACATCGACGTGGAATTGGCGATGAAGCAGCACGAGGAGTTCGAAAAGCTACTCCTTGAACACGGCGTGGAAGTGATCAAGCTGCCTTCATCCAAACGATTCCCCGAGCAAGTATTCACGCGAGACATCGGCTTCACAGTCGGAAAGGAAATATTCGTCGCTGAAATGGCGAGCGATATTAGGAAAGGCGAGGAAGAGGCACTCGAGGGTTTCCTGGAAGACGAAAACATCCCATACCAGACGACTACTGACCGGGTCGAAGGGGGAGATGTCATCGTCGATCGCGACAAAGTGTACGTCGGTATCAGCAGTCGAACATCCGAGGAGGCAGTCCGCAATTTACAACAAACTCTGCCGGAACACAACATCATCCGCGTGCCTTTTAATGAAAAATACTTACATCTGGATTGTGTATTCAACATACTGTCGCCTGAAATCGGACTCATCTTCCCGGAAGCACTTTCAGCAGACATGGTCGAAACACTATCGCAATCATATAAGCTGATCGAAGTGTCTCCTGAAGAACAATTTACGATGGGCACTAACGTCTTATCAATAGGAGGCAACAAAGTATTCAGCCTCCCGCAAAACAAACAAGTGAACGCCGCCATGCGCGCCCACGGATTCGAAGTCATCGAAGTCGACTTCTCCGAAATCATCAAATCCGGCGGCTCCTTCCGCTGCTGCTCCATGCCCCTCGAAAGGGACTAAACCTCACGTGAAGTGAGGTTTTTTGGTGGAATAGATCCTAACAACGCATAAATCCATTAATCTACGCATAACTCGCCAGAAACACGTATAAATCCCTTCAAAAGCTTATAAATCCGGCTAGAGACGCATATATTGTAATATCCACGCATAAACCGCTGGAAACACGCATAAACTCGCTGCAGCGCATACTAGTTACCCTACAAATACAATCCAGCTAGAAAAATGCCCAACGCTTCCTGATAAATCTCACCAAACTGTTCAATTGGCAATGGATTAACTCCAAATCCTAGCTCGACGGTGAATCCTGGTCTTCGCCAATCTTGAATAAACCAATCCTTATAGCCGGCGTAACTTTCGATTGTTTGGACCGGCTCATAGCCGCTTACCCGGCTAAATTCATTGACCATCGCTTCCGACTCAGGCGGCTCAAGTCCCTGATACCCCCAATAGATGACCTCACCTTGCGTATGGAACGCGAGCACCCACGCAAAATCCCGTTCCCTCGTCAGGTCTGCCATCGCTATGGCTTCAGGTTCCGAAAGTGGTCGTTCTCCACCATAATCTCGAGGTCCCGGGGTTTTCGGATTACGCTCCCGTTCCAACTCCCAATTTGCCGGAAACTGATCGTTCAAATCGACACCACGTATATTCGCTTTCCATCCAGAGAAATCCGTGCTGCCGTTGTTCCATTCTACGACTCTCGTTCTCCATGGCTCCGTCTCCGGCGGCCCTTCCTGCACAAGTGTTACACCGTCAGGATTCACCATTGGGACAATGGACAAGGTGGATTGTTGGTACAGAGGAAAAGTGGACAGTCCGCGTATTGGAGTTTGATTTGTTAGTGAAAGCAAATAGTCATTGAGGAAAGTCATGACGACAGGTGTCGTGAACCATTCATTCGCATGGAAGGAAGCATTGTAATGAACCCGTTTCGGACCGGTGCCAAGTCGTATCTCAGGAATGTTCCTTCCGAGAACCGAATTCCCGATTGACGTGTTTAGTATGAAGGGATACACAGATTGAAGCCTTCTTAAGTCATTGATCATCATCGCATAGCTATACGTCTGCCCACCGTTGACGAGCCTCCACGTGATCCGCAAGGGAACCCGGATCGTCTGCCCGACTTGCAGGCGGTTTGGATTGAGCGTTGGATTCACAAGAAAAATCGCATCGAGAGGAATATTTCTACGCTGTGCAATCAACCATAAGGAGTCTCCCTGATTGATCTGCACCTCGAACGCCACAAATCCCGGGATTCGGATACGTTGCCCTACTGAAAGAACCTCCAAATTTACATCACGATTCGAATCTATGATCAATTGAAGCGGAACTCTAAATAGCTGGCTATAATACCACAGCGAATCTCCCCGTCGCACGGTAATATCCACGCCATTCCTCCTCTTTAGGAAAGTACACAATCGATACCAGTATATGAGGAGTGAGTGGGGAAGTACTACTCACAAAACGACGGCTTGAGTAATTAACGTGTAGAATGGATACTTTTATGAAAAATGAATTATACTTTAGAGGATAGCAATGGAAAGGTGTAGATGTTTAATGAAAAAGGTAGCATCATTCTTAATGTTTCAGGATGATAATGCAGAAGAAGCGATGAATTATTACACATCCCTCATCGAGGATTCGAAAATTACAAGCATTGTTCGATACGGGCCTGGTGAGTCTGGGAAAGAAGGAACTGTAATGCAGGCTACTTTTACGTTAAAAGGGCAAGAATTCATGTGTATCGACAGTAGCGTAAAGCATCAGTTTTCATTCACACCTTCATTCTCGATTTTTGTAACTTGTGATACTGAAGAGGAACTTGACAATCTTTATCATGAACTCATCGAAGGTGGATCAGCACTCATGCCTTTAGGTGATTATGGTTTCAGTAAAAAGTTCGGCTGGCTAAATGATCGCTTCGGAGTTTCATGGAAACTAAATCTTCCTAACTAATATGAAAGCCTGAATCAAGGATTACTTGGTAATCTAAGATGAAGGCTTTCAATATTTTTTTAATAAAATGCGTTCAATTGTAGTCAAGCGGTGAAGAATTTAGTAGTACATCAAAAAAGGACTACCCAAAGATAGCCCTCCTCAATTATACATCCGACTCTACAATGTGGTGATCATCATGCATCGGACTTTCATACGCAACAAGCGTTACACCCAGCTCATCCTCCAAAGCACTCAATGCCTTCAACTGATCCTCATTCAACTCCGCAAAAAGTTCCCGTTCTGGCATCATCGGAATACACACCCTTTCAAATTTATGGTTAGGGTGTCCAATCGAGGATGGGATATACTATTTCTGATTTAACGCACAAAATCCGCGCAAGCTCCTGGAAAAGAGAATAAAGGTTTGTGCTAAAATTTATTTTTCTGTGCACTGGCTAATAATTCCTGCCTTTAATGTACATCAGATCAACATGATAGGAATAATAAATAAAGAAAGCAGTAAAACGAGGGGCTATTGATTTTTGTTTGGTATAAACGGCACTTTTTATATAAAATCAGGAACATATGTGCTAACATGTAGTAAAGGAATGTTTTTTGAACTTGAATTACGAAATCATTTAACTAAGTGTTATAATGGAATTTTATCTTACACAATAATAAACCACAAAGGTGGCTTTTTAAATTGGCATATAAAGTTTTTGATTTTTTTGCAGGCTGTGGAGGTTTTTCAAAAGGATTTGAGTTGGCAGGATATGAAATTGTCGTTGCTAATGATGTGTGGGAACCAGCAAAAGAAACCTACGAATACAATCATAAAAATACCCGGTTTATCTTAAAGGACATTGAGGAACTAAAACCATCCGAAATATCCGATATATACAACGGAACTCCAGACGTTATTATTGGTGGCCCACCGTGTCAGGGTTTTTCATTGGCTGGACTGAGAATGATAGATGATGAAAGAAACAAATTATATAGAGAGTTTGTCCGTATGGTTAATGAATTCCAACCTAAGATGTTTGTCATGGAGAATGTACCTGGGTTAGTGAAAAGAGCCAAGGGTTTCTTTCTCAAACAAATTCTGGAGGATTTCAAAGAAATTGGTTATCAAGTTGAGTATAAAATATTGAAGGCCGCTGATTTTGGTGTTCCCCAAAATAGACAGAGGGTATTCTTTGTGGGAAGTAGGAATAATGAGTTCCCTATTCATTTCCCAATAGAAACTCATTTTGATCCGAATGCCAATATAGATTTATTTAATAGCACATTGATTAAATATGTGAATCTGGGTGATGCCATTTCAGATTTACCATTGCTGGATGACCCTGAGTATCTAGGAGAAGAAATACAGAATTATATTACAGAGCCAAGGAATTACTATCAGAAATTAATGAGACTTAACTCCGACTTAGTGTGGAATCACATTGCTACAAATCATTCTCCAAAAACAAGAGAAATCATTAATTTGGTTCCAGAGGGAAAGAACTATAAAGCATTGCCTGAAGAGTTAAGGGATACTAGGAAATTTAATGTAGCGTGGACTAGATTAAGTAGCAAAGAACCCTCTTCCACTGTTGATACGGGTCACCGACACCATTTTCATCCATGGACAAATAGAATACCTACTGTTAGGGAAAGTGCCCGAATCCAATCCTTTGATGATTCTTTTATTTTTCAAGGTACAAAGACAAGCCAGTATACTCAGGTGGGGAATGCTGTCCCCCCAATTTTAGCAAGTGCTATCGCTCGGTCTGTTGAGTCATCACTTAATAGGGAGGAATTGAAGCGTGAGTTGCATGTATAAGACTAAAGTAATTTCCTTGTTTAGCGGTGGAGGTCTTATGGACTATGGTTTTATTAATGCGGGCTTTGATGTAGTTTGGGCAAACGACATTGAACCTAGCGCCGTCAAAGCTTATAAAACTAATATAGGCGAGCATATCTATGAAGGCGATATCTCTCAAATCAAAACTTCAGAGATACCTAATGCCGATGTAATAATAGGGGGGTTTCCTTGCCAACCATTCTCTTTCTCTGGAGCTAATGAAGGTATTAATGATGATAACGGGAAATTGGCTTATCAATTTTATAGAATGGTAAAAGAGAAGCGACCATATGCCTTTGTTGCGGAGAATGTAAAGGGTATTACAACACGGACTCACAAAGAATTCTTTGATAAATTCATTACTTTATTGGACGAACTTGGATACAACGTTAATCACCAAACACTCGATGCCTCCAAATATGGTGTACCTCAAAGTAGGGAAAGAGTTTTTATTATAGGGATAAGGAAGGATTTAAATACCTCTTTTAGATTTGAGGAAATGGAATCTTCCTCCTCTCTAAATATTTTAAATGATGCATTTAAGGATATTGAAGGCCTGCCAAATCATGAAAATACTTTTAAGTATTTCTCTCGAAAAGCAATTTATGGAGGAATTAAAAGAGGAGGTAAGGGCGGTACTTATGGGATGAGGATACAAGAATGGAATGCTGTTAGCCATACATTACGTTCACATATAGCTAAGGATGGAATTGACTTTATTCACCCGGGGTGTGGATTGACCAATAAAGTACTTAGTTATCTTTATGGCAAAAAAGAAGGGAAACCAGATTCGTATCTCCACCAAATGGCCGATGAAATCTATGAGAACTTTCAGCCGAGACGATTATCGGTTAGAGAGTGTCTTAGGATACAGAGCGTTCCTGATGACTATTATTTTGTAGATGAAAGCATACCGTTTAATACCGAGTGGCAAATTCCAACTACATCACAGTATAGAATAGTTGGTAATGGAGTACCGACTCTCTTAGCCGAAGAAGTGGCAAAGACTTTAAATAAGAAAATACATCACAAAATCTTAGAAAAACAAAGTGGTTTATTGCAAGTTTAATAAAAAAGTAAAAGGGTTAGAATGAGATGATTCATTTCTAACCCTTTTAATGATTCAAATAAATTTATTTAAGAATTTCTCAAGAGCGGATGTATTTGTTGGGCTAAGATAAATACATCCCATTTTCCATTTCTTAAAGTAAGCTTCATCGTGAACCTCTTGCCTCGAAGAGAAAGAAGGTGCTAGAATATATGCTTCTTGAACTGCTCTAATATTTGTTTTATGAATAATTCCATCTCTGTATTTATGAAGTTCCGCTAAAGCGTTGTCTATATTTGCTCCAATTCGATATTTTGAATCCAATATAATCATTTTGTCATTCTTAATAAAACATATATCAGGTATTAATTCAGAGGTGTAAGTATAAAAAATCGAACCGTTTTTTTTGAGGGTGAGTTGATAGTACAATTCATAAGAATTGTCGAGTAATATTCTACTTTTCTGACCGTGAATAAGATCAATACATTCCTCTTTTTGATTATATCCAGTTTTCAGATTTATAGTTGATATAATTTTTTTGTTTGCATTTAACAAATCAATAATTTTCACAAAAGACCATATCTCATATATTTTGTATGTTTTTGCAAGAGGTAATTGAATTAGATTTTGTTTGTTTGGATCTAGATCAAATGTGGCCTTTATTAATAGTTCATTCAAGTTATAAAGGAATAAATAGTGCCTATTTGTTTTTATTCTATGAGTCTTCTGGAACTTTGGTTGACGCTTGTCAACATTTTGAAACGGAGATTTCTTAAGCAAATAGCTTATATCTGATTCTATTTTTTTTGCGCGTAATATTCCTCTTTTTGAAGCCATGAACCCACATACTTGTAATAACCTTCTAATAATGCTTACAACTATTTGATTTTCCAAAACATCAAATGCATTTTTGTGGACCTTTGATTTAAAATAAGATGGATATTTTCCACTTTCATTAAAGCATAGATGGCTGTTTTCTGAAACCCAAACTACTGCATTGGAGTCAAATTTATCTTGTTTATATCCCGGGTATCTTTTTCTCTTTTTTTCGCGTTCTTTGATGGGGTTGGTACATATTGCCTTTACTGCATCTAAGATATCGGAAAAAAAACGTTCTACTAACAAATATTGAAGTTCAATTCTTGTTTTAATACCATTTGAGGAAATAATGAATCTATCTTCAAAGTGTTTATTACTTAAACTTATAGCTAAATAATCTGTCTTAAGAAGGTCAGAGATCATAATTAAATAATCATTTAAGATCATTTTTCTGTCATCAGGATATATATATGATTCAAAATGGTAAATAACTTTTCCTTTGTCTAACAAATCAATAGAACATCTTCCGGTATGAAAGGGTATGTTTAAAGTGAAAATATTACTGTTGCCTTGACTGTGAATAATATTTAAGCCGTGTGCAATTATTGCATAGTTATTCCTAACTTTTAACTTATAGGACTTACCTTCAATAAATATTAGATTTTCAATTGACTCCCAACTATTGTTATTCATGTATAATATCATTTTTTAAGAACCCCATATATCGCTTGATTCAATCATTTCTTTAAAAGAAAGAAATTTTTGTTTGGAATTTGGGAATTTGTCCACATCAGTGATATTAATCAGTGCTTCAGCACCTTCGAGATCTAAATATTCAACCTTTATTTTGGTCGTTATTTTTTCTACAATGATACTGTCAAGAATGAATTCAGAACTAAAATAAGAATCCAGCTCTTGATAATTATAATGCATTTTTTCAATTGCTTCTTTTACAATTCTGTAACCAAATTGCATTTGATAATCTTTAAGTATACTATTTAGCTCACCTAGTATTACTAGATCACTAATTATTCGTTCGTCTCTAGAGAATTCTTCGCAGTAATTTTTTACAAAATTATCTATATCAACTTCAGACAATTCCATCTTAAAGGCTCTATCTAAAACTTTATCACTAATTCTTTCGGTGGTTTCATCCTCATTTATGGTTCCTATAATAAAGAAGTTGTTGGGGATGTGTAACTCTTTTAAAGCATGACCATTTAAACTGATGGGTTCATTTGCCTCAACAGCACTCAAAAAGTCTGAGAAATAATATTCAACATGGGCTAAGTTCATTTCATCAAGGCAGATATAAAAATTTTTTTCTGGATTAAATTCTGCAAGGAGCAATACTTCCAGAAATTTTGGTGTCTCATATTTATCCTGTAGGGCATTATAATATCCAAGTAGTGGTTTTTCATCTTCCCAATCTGCTCTAACGCTTATTAATTGGAAGTATGGATTGTTTTCATCTGGTTGAAGGTTGTATACCGCGTTTGCATATTGTTTAACCAAATTGGTCTTTCCTGTTCCTGAAGTACCGGACAGTATTACAAAGTGTTTGTCCACTAAACAATTTAGGTTAATATGAAAGTTGGCAATTAAGTCTTCCGAGTAAATTTCTGAAGGATTATTTTTAAACCAACTTAAAATATGGAATAGATGTGTATTTGGTTCATGGTTATCTATTTGTGATTGTATATCCATGTAATTATAATAGTTTACCTTTGAAGCTGGTGAATTGTCTTCGATTTCCAGGAAACCAGAATAGTTGCAGATTTCTTCGATTAGCTGCTTGTTATCTTGGTCTATTGTTATTGGAAGAGCTACATATTCAGTACCATCCTCGTTTTCATAGTTAACTAGACCCGAATAACTCATAAGTTTAAACATATCCCTTAAGTCTCGCAATTCTATACTGATGTCAGATACTATCTCGGAAGGATATGTATTAGTTTTTCTATATTCAAGTATTTCATTCCAAAGTCTTATATAATCAACATTTGCACCTGCCCGAAAAACAGTTGGATTAGAAAATATAAATGTACTTACTTCGTTAAGGGTGAGCTTGGCCTCAATGAATGGATTATCAATATGTTTTAGGAACAAAAGTTTTAAAATAGTTTTCATAGGAGCAAGTTTTATCCCATTTTCAATTGCTTGGTAACCTTTCGTTGCACATAAGTTCGGGTATTGGAATTTCTTTATAATATTTGCTAATACTGTTTTTTCATTTCCCAGTAAAATCTCTTTAGCAATATTTGTAGGCGTATAGTCTGGTTTTTTTAGGTGCATATAACTAATTAGTTCTGTTGCAACATTTCTTTCAGTTTTAGTTCGATCGGACAGAAAGTTATTATAGCTTTCTCTGTTTAAAATTTCTCCAGAAATTCTTCTTAAGTTCTCTTTGAATATACTCTCATTCCTAAGGTTATGTGTAAATGGATAACTGTATGGCAAGATTATTCTCCCTTCTCTTTGTACAAAAATTTATTTACCCTTTAAACACTAAAAATCAGTAACTTGAAAGATATAGTGTCATTTGGGAGGTGTTAAGGAAATTTAATACAATTGTATAAAAATAATGTGAAAAGTCAAACCGCGGTTAGTGGAATCTCATTCTCTCTATTTAGAATTATAGTAGATAAATGGTGAAGAGTGGAAATATTCGACTCTAATATACACGTTTAATAAGTGCTTAAATGAATATTAGGTAAGATGGAAGGATTAATGGAGAAGAATTAACAAAGAACAATACATTGATAAAACGATATAAATATACCTTAGTCTGATGCTGCGGATTATTTGAAGGATTACATTCGGAAGGCGGAAGATGTAAGGGTGAAGGGAATTTCGGTTTGATTCAACAGATTTCACGACAAAAAATAACCCATCCTTGAGTTGACCGCTCTGATGGGTTATTCCTATCTACGCCGATCCCCTTAGGGAACCTACGCTATTATATTGACCGTTCAATGTGCAACCATTGGGCGGTCCTTTTTACTGTATACATTCTATACCCCTATTATACGTAGTTTATTCGAGTTGTTCAAGTCGTTCGAATGTATCGGAGACTGGTGGCTCATATTTTATTGAAAAGGAACGGAAAGCTATTTGTAATCTGCCTAGGTATTTCGGAGGTGTGTTGGACAAATTGGTGGATGAAACGTATTTCAAGGATATGTTTATTATGTTTGAAGTACCGGTGGCGATGTGATTTAACGAACAGCTTTGAATAAAGGAGTTTTGGGATAGTTGTAGAATGACTACTTTAGACGAGGCATTTGGGGGGATTAGGATGAAGAGTTTAAGGAGTTATATGTTGCATTTCGTATTGCTATTGGTGCCGTTCGTTTATGGGTTTTTAGTACATGTAATGGTTATTCCCTTGTTTCCTTTTATAATGCAATTTTTACTCTTAGTATTTTGGTTCTATGTAGGTGCTACATTTTCTAAATTGGATATGCCTGTTTGGAAGAGTTTTATAATAGGAAATTCCGTTTGGTTGATCTCGTTCATCTTGTTTGTTTGGCAGTTTGTCGTGCTGGATGGAGCTTCAAGAAGTATGGAGTTGGCATTGTTATCGCAGCACTATATGCTGGCATTTGTTTATGGGGCAGTGAGAGTGTTGCCATTCCTCAGTAACGGGACGACGATAATGTTTTGTGCATATATGTTGATGTTACTCACATTCACATGTGGATTTTTGGTAATGAAAAGAAGAAGTCACGGGGTAACAGTGGTTCCTAAACAATCTATAGAATGAAAATCATTGTATTGTAATTCACCATAAAAAATAACCCATCCTTGAGGTAGCCTCGCCGATGGGTTATTCATATATGTGCGGATCCCTTACGCTATTATATTCACTTTTTCTTCATACATAGACAACGCCTGTTGCAATGAGAGCTGTTGCTCTTCATTCAACGGAATCATTGGCAAACGGACTCCGCCGACTGGGATTCCTATCAGATTCAAAGCCGCTTTGACTGGAGATGGGTTTGGTGCTGCAAAGAGTGCTTTCATCATAGGCACCAGTCTGCGATGATTGCTTGCCGCTTCAACAGTATTGCCTATTTTGAAGTTTCGGATCATCGTTTGCATTTCATTCCCCAGCACATGGGAGGATACAGAAACGACCCCTGTACCGCCGATTGATAGGACTGGAAGTGTCAATGCATCGTCGCCGCTATATAAAGAAAAACTTGGTGGTGTCTGCTCGATAATTTTGGCCATTGCCTCTAAATTGCCACTCGCCTCTTTTATGGAAACGATGTTTGGTATTTTGGAAAGGCGTACGACTGTATCGACATCGATGTTTACAACAGTGCGTCCTGGAACGTTGTACAGCATGATTGGTAAAGAGGTTGTTGCCGCAATTGTCGTGAAGTGTTGATAGATCCCTTCTTGGCAAGGATTGTTATAGTACGGAGAGACGAGCATGATCGCGTCGACGCCTACATCCTCTGCCAGCATTGTCAGTTCGATCGATTCTCTCGTGTTATTCGAGCCTGTACCGGCAATGACCGGTACTCTTCCGTTTACAACATCAACTGTAAACTTGAATAATTTGACCTTTTCTTCACTCGTTAATGTCGGTGATTCTCCGGTCGTGCCTGATACGACCAAGCTGTCCGATCCATTGGCGATTAAATGATCGATCAAGTTGCGTGTGGCTTCAAAATCAATTTCACCATTTGCGTCAAAAGGTGTTACCATTGCTGTTACGATTTGTCCGAAGTTCATTAGTTCTCCACTCCTATAATTAATTTTTTGAAAAAATTAGAGGGGAGAGGGCAGTTGAAAATGAACGCAAAAAGCAACAACGAGGGCTCGTTGTTGCTTGAAATAATAACTACATTATTTCATTGCATAAGATAGCCCTCCATATAGTTTCCTATATGACAATTCTGGACTTGTTCAACCCAGAACCAGCTTCGAGATAAATGAGCCTCTCTCCACTTCGGCAAATTCCCCTTTCCACAACCTTCATAGGATCTCATTATCCTCAGATTGTATACTGATGGTCTTTGCGCCTCTATCCTTACTTCAAAACTTGCGAAATAAGATTTTGTTAAATTAACTATCAGTTTACATGCAATTCGATTTAATTGCAAGTGAAAAATGAAAATAAAGTGAATTCGAATATTACTTTAGACGTTTACTCGAGTTTTAGGCCACGCCCATTTGTAAGAGGAGATTCTATAGTCAGTAGAGAAGAATATAATAACATGCAGCAAAAAAGGAGCGAGCAGATAGTCGAAGGATTGAGGTGTTTCATGAATAACATTCAAATTAAACAGAGGCTAAAAGAATTGCTTGTTGATTATGTAGTAATCCTAACTTACTTGGTTCTTTTGTTGATTATCAACTTGATGATCATGTTTTTAATTCTAAAGGAAATTTCACAGTATACAGAGACACAATCTCAACTTGTCGCGACATTTACATCGGTGATACCGATTATTCTATTGTTTTCGTATTTGGATTACAAAGGTGGATCAATTGGAAAAAGAGCCGCTGGATTGAAACTGACGTACAACCAGCATAAATTCAGCTCAGCTATACTAAGAAATATTATCAAGTTTTTACCTTGGCAATTAGGGCATATAGGTGTGATCCATGGTATGTATAGCGGTTTTGATATGACCGCAATCATTGTCGCAAACGGTGGATCGTTGCTTGGACTCGTATTGTTGTGCATGGGTCTATTTCGTAAAGACAAACGTCATTTAGGTGATTTATTAGCCGGTACAAAAGTCGAATTGCAATAATTTTTTCTGGTGCCTGTGCACGAAACAATTCAGACTATGCACTACAATTGTATATAGTAGAAAAGGGAAGCCATTGAATTCAACGATTCAATGGCTTCCTCATGTATTTCTATTCAATTCAATGAATTGTCATAAATGCACCATGCACAGGCACCGACACAATTCCCGCACAATTCATTCGGCAGTTTTGAATTTGACGTCACCGACGCCGATGTCTACAGTAATGTCGATAATGACGTCTGCGCCCGAATAGGCTTCGTTGACATAAACACCATCGTTTTGCATGGTGAAGTCTTTCAAGTCAACGCGACCAATCCCTTTCGAAACATTAACTCTGACGCCAGTCTGTTTTGGTAGGATGATGGTTACATCTCCAACACCTAAGTCCATATCCGCACGGAAACCTTTTTTCCATTCGCCGCTCATGTCGATAACGGATTCACCGACGCCACTATCGACTGATAGGCTGTTTAGTTGAAGGCCTTTCAGATTTAGTGTCGAAGTTGAAACGCCCATGTCAACGTCCAAGTCGATAGGAATCTCATTTGTCAGATGGAGGTCCCACTCGTTTTTCAGTTTGCGTTTATTGAAACCGAATGTTGGTTTCGAGCCTTGCTTGATTTTGACGGAGCCGATATCCTTCTTTTTCTTATACGTCACTTTCGGTTCCAGTCTTTTATGATTGTAGGAGAATTCCCCACTGACCCATTCCGGGGAACCGCCTTGGATGAATAGGGTGCCAACCCCGAAGTCGATGTCCACATCCAAAGATTCTGCCTTGTCTTTTGCAATTGAAATTTCATCATTCCCACTTGCCTTCGCAAACCATTTGTTATACCCATAGATGCCGAAAACGACTAGAAAACCTGTCAGCAGTGCAATTCCTAATACCTTATTCATTCTCATTCTCCTTCTGCCCCATTTTATTCTATTCTACCTCAATTCAATTGAAAAACTTACCAGTCGTATGATTGATTTTCGCATACGTCTTAGGACTGAGGGTAGATGCATCTTTCGTACAAGGCTACATGTTTTGTCCCGTGCATTAATATATTGGTTAAAAGAGTGACGGAAGGATGGATAAATGAGGCGGATTCTTCTATATTCAGCAACGGTCTTCTTAGGGATTTTGCTTGGCATCATCATCACAATCATAATGGAATCCTAGTAATTCATAATGAAAAAACAGAACCTGCGGCTGCCGTAGGTTCTGTTGTCTTAAGAAGTGGTGACATATCGTTTACTATTCTTGTTTCGTATTGTTCTATAACTATAGTTCATTGAAAATAATAAAAAAAACTGTACACTTACCTCTTGTCCTGTCGTTAAATCGACGTACTATACGGTAACGGGGGAATGGCGATTAATGAGCATAGCCTAATCCGTCATCCCTTGCCAAGCAAAAGGGAGGAGGTATGGACATGTCATTATTTTTTGAGGATGAAATTGAAAAGGTGAAGAGGAAAATCGGTCCTTCCGAATTAAAGGAAATGATGTCGCAGGATCCCCGCTTGAATGGGCAATTGGATGAACTTCGTGCATTTCAGCGTAGGTATAGGGCGGAACAGCGGGAGGCATCTCGCAGACGTCAGACGTATTATTACCATGCATGAAATCAATACAGCCCGCCAATCGGTTAGTCGATTGGCGGGCTGTCCTGTAGATGCGGGAACATAAGACCTAAGGCAACTGCCATAGATTCTGTTTTTTCGGGGATGCTTATTGGAGGAGGTTTGCTTTCTGCTCAACTGCGTGGACAACGTCGTCAATCGACATGCCCTTCATCGTGATGACTGGAAAGTTGAATTCATGCGTGTTCCCTTCATTGATGGCACGGACGACACCGATATCATATCCGGTGACATCTTCATCTGTGGTAAACATTTTCGCTTCATAACCTTTTGCCACAAGTGCATTCATGACATCTTCATACGGTTGTTCAACGGCAATTCTTGGCATTGGTTTTCCTCCTTTCATTTTTCGTTCAGCCTCCCCCATACAGTTCCCTGTATTTTTGAATTTATGAACGAGTGCTTACGTGAATCGATTCGAATTGGGTATACCAATGTTGAAGCGTCTTTTATTCATAATGGAGAAGCGAATCCCTTTGTTGTATGATTGGGATTAGAAATAACGCGAGGTAAAACATGGAATTTCAAAAATGGGAGCTGAAGACGATGACAGAGAGAAAAGGATTCGGATGGCGTTTCGATAATAGCTACACGCGTCTACCGGAGCCGTTCTACGCGGAAACTAATCCGGAAGAAGCGCCTTCACCGGAATTGGTTGTATTCAATCAGCCATTGGCGGAATCGCTCGGACTGGATGCCGAATTATTGGAAAGCGAAGAAGGCGCAGAGATTTTTGCAGGAAATATGATGCCTGAAGGCGCAGAACCGATTGCACAAGCATATGCCGGACACCAATTCGGACACTTTACGATGCTCGGGGATGGACGGGCCGTGCTGCTTGGCGAACAGATGACACCTGAAGGAAAGCGGTTCGATATACAGCTGAAAGGTTCAGGCAAGACGCCGTTTTCCCGTGGAGGCGATGGCCGGGCGGGGCTTGGACCGATGGTGCGTGAATTCATCATTAGTGAGGCAATGCATGCGCTCGGCATCCCGACGACGCGGAGTCTAGCGGTAGCTGTGACGGGAGCACCCGTCTATCGTGAGGAGACGCTTGAAGGAGCTGTTTTGACGCGTGTTGCGGCAAGCCACATCCGTGTCGGCACGTTCCAGTACGCGGCGGCGCGTGAAGTTGTTGAGGATTTACGTACGTTAGCGGACTACACGATTGAAAGACATTATCCGGAAGTGGCCAATGACCCGAATCCTTACGTGTCATTGTTGCAAAAAGTGATGGAAAGGCAAGCGTCGTTAATTGCCAAATGGCAACTGGTCGGTTTCATTCACGGTGTCATGAATACGGACAATATGACAATTAGCGGCGAAACGATCGACTATGGACCTTGTGCCTTCATGGACACGTATGATCCGGCGACCGTCTTCAGCTCCATCGATCGGCAAGGCCGCTATGCGTACGGCAATCAACCCGGAATTGCAGAATGGAATCTCTCGCGATTTGCCGAAACGCTTTTGCCGCTCTTCGATGAAGATCAGGAAAAAGCTGTCCACATTGCGCAACAAACGCTTTCTGGGTATGCGAGGACGTATTATGGGCATTGGCTTAAAGGCATGAGAAGCAAGCTCGGTTTGTTCAATGAAGAAGAGGAAGACGAAACGTTCGTGAAGGATCTGTTACGGATTATGAAAGACAATCAGGCGGATTACACGAATACGTTCCGTACACTGACAATTGGTGATCTGAGCGCGTTGCCGATGTGCAAGACACCTGAGTTCAACAAGTGGCAGGATAGCTGGAAGGCAAGGTTGGAAAGGCAACCGGAGTCGGAAGCTGCCGTCAAGCAGCTGATGCAAGAGAATAATCCATCCATTATCCCGCGTAACCACCGCGTGGAAGAAGCATTGGATGCGGCAATCGAAGGGGACTTCGCCGTAATGGCAGAATTGCTTAACGCGCTTGAAGACCCGTACGCTTACTCGGCTGAACAAGAGAAATACGTCGCGCCGTCTGCGGCGACAACCCCATACAGGACGTTTTGCGGAACATGATATCGGCAAAGCTCATAAATCTCGGCAAACGCTCATAAATCTCGGCAAACGCTCATAAATCTGTATAAGTGATGATAAATCGCTGCATTCGCTCATGAATCCAAATCCACAATCATGCCTAAGCGCTATGACCTTCGGGAAAAGACCAAACCTCAAATGGATTTGGTCTTTTTCAGCTTCTAAAGGAAACGTATGTTCGTTTCGAATCTAAAAAAAATTACAGCTTTCGCAAATAAAGTGGATCAAAGAAAATCTCATATCCCTCATGAATTGTCGATACGCCAAACCGCGAATGGTAATGGGCAATGGACGTCATCAAATATTCCTCCGTCACCTCAAGATGCGTGCACACTTCCTCAACCGTCTTAAAACCCGATTCATAGCATTCGATCAATTTATCCAACGAAACGATTTTTTCATATCCCCATCTCCTCGCAGCCAGCTCCAACTTCAAATTCGTCAACTTCTTAAGATCCGTAATATCGCCATAGGTTGTTTCATAATGGCCGATTTCCTCCGCCAAAATGCAGTGTTTTTCATAATGGCTCCGATTTTTATCAATGAGTACGACTTCGTCCATATAAAGGCCAGCAAGACCGGATGGGAGTGTTTTGACTTCCTTGATGACCAAATGGGGGTATTGGGCAATCAGGGATTCATAGGTCATGGAACCACCTCACTTTCGTTGAGACTTGATGAATTGGATGTACTTTTTTATGTCCGCCAGCTCTTCCTCGGTCAGATCATCATCGAAATGGGCGGCAATCGTTTCAACCGTCGATGGCGTTTCCGGCACTTTCAATCCAAGCATCTGATCTAATGAAACATGGAATGTCTCCGCAATCGCCTTTATCATCCTCGTTTTCGGTTCGATTGAATCGGACTCCCACTTCGATACCATCCCTTTTGTAATCGAGAGACCTAGCTTTTGATTGATCCGATCGGCAAACTCCTCCTGGGACAATTTATGTTCGCTCCGAATCTTCTTAATTTCGCGGCCTATAGAATACATCATGAAACCCCCTGTTCGTTATAGTTATTATATACCAAAGTTTCTCTTGTGACAACTAAGTAGTTGTAAATGAAACATCAGCATGATAAAGTGTGGCTACAAGGTTTCATTTGTGAAACCAAAACAAGGGGTGATTGTCATGATGAAGGAGGAAATGGAACAATTAGTGAAGGATTATCATTGGATGATCAACAGTGTGAAAGTCATTCGCGAGGGAATGAATGAAGTTGGAGAAGGGATGACTGCACGGTACGGTGTCGAAGCGGCAATGCCGAAAGGAACTGGCCGTCCTGCCGATCCCATCTACCGGGAATTCAACAGGAGGGAAAGACGGTTGAAAAAGGTGTACGAGTATGAGCGCAAGATCCAACTTGTCCAAGAACGAATTACATTCATCACGGAAGACCGTGAACTTGAAGTGCTGCATTGGCTGCTCGAGGGGAAGAGCTTGCGCTGGATCGGGAGGCATATGCAAATATCGGACCGTCAAATCGGCAGAATAAAAGACGCCGTCATATATAAGATGTCGCAAATGCCGCATGTGCCGCAAATGTCGTAGAAATGACGAGTGGAAATCTTCCAGGTTACAATGGGTGCAGGCCAAGTAAATCGGCTGACAGCAACACAATTAGAGGAATTTCAAAGGAGCGTCCACTAGGGCGTTCTTTTTGTTTTCCTAAAATTAAAAGGAGGATTGGCATGGCTACAAAAGAGCTTCTAGGTTATTTTTTGACACAGGGTCCGTTTGCCGTCCTGTTCGTATGGTTGTTTTGGTATCAAGTGAAAAGCAGTGAGACGAGGGAGAAGCGTTATCAGTTTTTATTGGAAGTGATGACTGACAAATACGATGAGATTGTGGATGAAATACGAGAAGTGAAAGAGCGGTTGCCAAAGGAATAGGCATCGCTTTTTTTATTGGCCGAAAGGAGGTGATGCCGCTAGAAATAGGGTTTCTTAAAAGGAGGTGGACTTCATGTAGACATTCAAACGGCTGATTGTCAGGCTAGTGGATTTTGGAATGAAAAACAACTAAAAAACGAGAGGATGAAGAAGAATGGTTAAAATTTATATCGATCCGGGGCATGGTGGAACAGATCCGGGAGCATCTGCAAATGGTTTGAAGGAGAAGGACTTGACGCTCGCAATTGCGACACGCGTTAAAAATATGCTCGTGAATGAATATTCGAATGCGACGGTCCGGATGAGCCGGACGGGTGATCAGACTGTAGATTTGCCGCAGCGGACGAATGACGCGAATGCATGGGGTGCCAATTACTATTTAAGTATCCATATTAATGCTGGCGGAGGAACGGGGTATGAGGATTATATCCATAACCTGTTGTCGGATTCTTCAACTACTGCCCAATTGCGGAACACGATTCACGCGGAAATCGTTAAATTGATTGATATGCCGAACCGCGGTAAGAAGAAGGAGAATTTCCATGTGCTTCGCGATAGCCGGATGCCCGCAATGCTGACGGAGAATGGGTTCATCGACAATGCAACCGACGCAGCAAAAATGAAAACATCGGCGTGGCTTGATAAAGCGGCAAGAGGACATGTCAATGGACTCGCTAAAGCACTTGGCCTGCAAAAGGTGAGCATTCCGCCGCCAACGGGCAATGTATTATATAGAGTCGTCACCGGTTCATTCACGACGAGAGCTAATGCCGACCAGCAAGTTGCCGCGCTCAAAGCGAAAGGATTCGACAGTTTCATCGATATCGCTGTCGTGAACGGCATAACGTATTACCGTGTCATCACCGGTTCTTTTGCGGACAAGTCAAACGCGGACAAGCAAGTGGCTGATTTGAAAGCTAAAGGGTTTGACGCGTTTATCATCGTGGTGAATGTATAAAAGACAAACGCCTGTGCACGCAACTCCGTGCACAGGCGGCTTACATACTCAATCATCAAAAAACTCATTCGTCAGATCACCATTCACTCCGATAGCGGCAGCACTCCCGGATCCCGCGGCAATGACGAGCTGGGCAGGGACGATATTCGCTGCGTCCCCAGCAGCATACACATTCCACACATTCGTCCTGCCGTATTCGTCAGTCTGGATGCCGCCGTATTCATTCAGCTCACAGCCGAGCTCTTCCGCGAACTGATTGCAATGGCTCCAAAGGGGAGTGACAAACCCGCCGGCGCGTTCAATGAGCGTCCCGTCCTCCAGGCATATACCTTTCAGCTGGCCATTTTCACCCTCCAGCGAGGCAATATTGTCTTCAAAAACTTGGATGCCTTTCGCGAGCAGCTTCTCGCATTCATCCGCCTCGAGCCGCCCTTCGCCATTCGTGAACACAGCCAAATCTTTGCTCCAAACAAAAACTTCCTTCGCAAGCTTATACACGTTTTTATCTGCAATGACGGCAAGCGGCTTGTCACGAAGCTCCCATCCGTCACAGTACGGACAGCTGAACATGCTCGTTCCATAGAACTTTTCGATGTTCGGGATGTTCGGCTGCTCGTCCTTCAAGCCTGTCGCCAAGATGATTTTTACCGTTTGAAAGCTGTTGCCTTCTGCAGTTTCCAATTCAAAATGGTTGTTGTCCAGCTTTTTAATAGCAGCAACTTTTTCACTTTTAATCTCCACGGACGGATAGTTGCCGATATCTCGATGAGCAAGCCGCCGGAACTCGTCAGGAAGGATACGATCGCGGGTAATGAATCCATGGGCTTCGCGTGTCACCCGGTTTCGGGCTTGATTATTATCAAAAAGCAGCACATTTCTTCTCGCTCGTCCAAGCACGAGGGCGGCGTTCAAGCCAGCCGGTCCGCCGCCGACAATGACACAGTCATACATCATGGAGCCATTCATCCTTTTTAGTAGAAGTTTACCCTTGCGGAATAAAAATAAGCGTCACGCGCAGTTATCTTTCATGAAAGGAGGCGACCGTACTTATATTGGACTAAGGGAGGAATGAGTTGGAGAAAAAGATGTTGGAGCGAGGCATCGGTCTCGGCACTTGTCTGGCGGTCGTCATTTCTTGGAGCGTCCATAAATCAATCCTTTGGGCAATTTTCCATGGAATTCTTAGTTGGCTGTACGTTCTTTATTATGCATTGATGAGATGAACTAAAGGTTTTGGATGGGCTCCTAGTTGGGAATACTATATATATCAACATAAGGAGTGATCATCATGACCAAGAGCTATGCCGGCGATAAAGAAGATAAACCGAACGGGCAACCGAAAGACTCCGCTGCATTGGCAAATGATGCCGCGAAAAAAGCGGAGATGCAAGTGGACGCAATTAAAGAGGAAGCTCAGAATGAAGTAAAACGACAACAGAAGCAATAGATTCTTATGAAGGGTGCCTTCCGGCTACGGGGGCATCCTTTTCATTTGCCGAGTTATGGAGCAATTTCTGATGATTATGCTCGATTTTCTTCTCCGCTGCGGGCGCATGCCTATAACATTGATCAAAAACTATTTGGAAGATGAAGACTCACATAATTATGCGTTAGTAATGGAATGGAAGAATCCGCTCAAAAGGGGGATATAGGCTTCGTCCGCTATAGAAATAAAATCCACGCAATTCCTTTGTAAGGGGCGCGTGGATTTTTCATCTACAACGTATCTATCTCTTGTTTAATAAATGCAGATCGTTCTTCGATAAAATTAAAGATGTAGTCGGGTTCTCTGTCAAAGAGATCAATACTGTCCATTTTATACGGATCCAATAATAGATAAGGGCGAAGCGATGCATGCATTCTTTGTATTTTCGGTTTCAAATATTCCACAGTGAATTGATTGCTTAAAATATCCTTTACTAAGCTTTTATATTGGCTCCGAAAGTTTTTTACATCAAGAATCCTAGCTGTCAGTGTATTGAAGCCTGTAATTCGTAAATAATCACTTTCCATTTCCTCGCCATTCACGTCCCGCCCCCATGTCGCATCGTAATCCCAAGGGATGATTTCATACAATCCACTCTCCTTGTTCCGGTAAAGTGCATAATTATGGACAAATCCATCGAAATTCTGAGTGAAAACGACACCGGCGAGCCAACGTAAATACTTATCCACATTTATATAGTCCACAATTTCCTTTTCAAAGTCTTCCCTTGGAATCGTATTAATGTCTATGATCATTTTTTGTAAATGCTGTGCATCTTCCTCTGCCCCACATTGTTGTTCATATCCGAACGTAAGTGATTTCTTCACTTCTTTGTCCAAGTCGCTCATTAAGGAAAAATTAGCATCCCCGTCGACTCCATAAAAAATAGAACCGGCCGGCAATTTTCGGTTTGCAAGGAATCGATCGTCGACTGATTCCAATTCCAAGTACACTCCTTCATTTCTTCCATTCACTTTCAAAAAGACAAACCGTGCTTGTGGTGCGAGGCAACCAATTTCATTGAAGAAATCAAAGGAAAGTTTATTTCTAATCAATGATGGATCCTTGAATTCTGCATTTAAATGTAATGCTTTAGCATTTCGATAAGTTGAAGGTTTATAGAAAGAGACATGGTATGACTTTTTAGGGAAGTCACGGATATGGGATCCACGATAAGCGATGTCTACTTCGTATTTTTTTCCATGAATCGTGAGCTTTGCAGAAACAGGATCATCAATCCAAATATCTTTTCGGAGTTCAATCAAATCCAAAGGGTGTATAAAAAGTCGATACTCAGGTAATTTCTCGATAGTTCCCATAAAACCCCACTCCTTCATTCATTATTCTATTTCTATGAATAATTATGAAAGATGTTTCCATACATTATTTATCGTAAGTTGTGCACTTAACTCAACCCCTGTCAAATATGCAACGTACTTTAAGAAGAGGAATGAAAGCGTGAAACACACGGTTTTTTTCTCTACATCATGAGAGGGGAGGTTTGGACATGTCACTCTTTTTTGAAAATGAAATACAAAGAGCGAGAGAAAAGGTCAGTCGTTTGGGGCTTGATGACTTTATGTTTCAAGATCCTCGAAGCAACAATAGGACATCACGGAAAAAACGTAGAACGAGCAGAGTTCGGGCAACTTCCCGCAATCGCCGTCATACAAGCAGAGTTCGGGTAACTTCACGAAAACGCCACCGCACGAGCAGGGTTCGGGTAACATCCCACAATCACCGCCGTATAAACGATGTTTGGGGAGCATTCTGGAACCACAAACATAAAAATCGTAAACGCACAAGCAGAGTGCGAAATACTTCGAAAAATCGTAAACGCACAAGCAGAGTGCGAAATACTTCGGAAAATCGTAAACGCACAAGCAGAGTGCGAAATACTTCGGAAAATCGCAAACGCACAAGCAGAGTACGAAATACTTCGGAAAATCGCAAACGCACAAGCAGAGTACGAAACACTTCGGAAAATCGGAAACACACAAGCCGAGTTCGAAATACTTCCCGCCGCCAAAGTACTAGTCCGTTTATGTCATGTGACAGGTGTGGCCGAAACAAATTGAAAGTAACTTCACGAAATCGGCGGGTCACAAGCAGAGTGCGGGCAACATCCCGCAATCGCCGTTGCACAAGCAGAAAAAGGGTCACTTCGCGCAACCGAAGAAACAATATATTTGATACGAAATTCCGACCTAATTGTAGAAATCGAGCCACTTGCCGCACTCGATTCTTCTGATAGCAAAAATATGTAATTTGGACAAATCAAAGTTCAGTGAGTGCATGGTAGCAATGCAAAAATACCCGTCCAGCGCATTACATGCAGGACGGGTACTTCTATTTATACTCGGCTTTATAAGCTATTGAGTCATTTGCCGTTTCTCATAACAAAGCTCAGATGCCTTCCCGCTTTCTTATCTTGGCGATACGAGAAACCATCGGGGCTTATGTAGGTGCATGTCCGATCAAGAGTGATCCGTTCGGGTGGAATACCCGCTAGCTCGAGTTGCTTCTTCACGGTTTTTTGGTTGTCGATATGGTATTTATTCGTAGTCTCATTGAAATACATGTATTCATCCGCATACCCGAGCGCCTTGAACTTTACATAGACATCCTCATCCACTTCGAATTTCTCCTGACTTAACGCCATTCCGATTTGCACGTGAAAATCTCCAGGCTTGCACCCTTCAACTTTTTTCAAATGGTCAAACATTTTCAACGTGATTTCCTTGACGGTTCCTTGCCAGCCGGAATGGATTACACCGATGAGGCCGTTCGCTTCATTCCAAAAAATGACGGGTACGCAATCTGCCGTGAAGCTGCAGAGCAGAACATTTGGTTCAATGGTGTAAAGTGCATCTGTATCCGGAATGGCGGTCGCTCCAACCTCAGCGCCGCGCCCCTTATCGGCAACCGTCACCTTATGGAAATTCGCACTATGCGTTTGACTAGCGCTGACGAAATCCGTCAGCTCACGTTGTAGGGAATCCGCCAATCGCTTCCGGTTTTCGATGACGGATTCGGGCTTCTCACTTGCATGAAAAGCCATATTATTATGCTCCGGCCGACGTTCATCCTTCAAAGTCGTTCCAGCAACAAATGTTTTATTGTCTATATATATTTTTGTTTTCATATTATCACCTGTTCTTACTATACGCGATTCCGTCGCGGACAACCATGACGGGTGTGCCGTTTTCGATTAAGTTTTTTCTTTCCAAGAGAAATGAACTTTTTAGCGGTATGATGACTCTTATAGGGGAGAGGTGAGGTCGTGAAGGTCGTTCGGTTAGTGAAAAAAGCGAAAAAGGGGCATAAAGAAGCGTTGTTGGAATTGATTATGGCGCAGCAGGATGATTATTATCGTCTAGCTCTTTCATATATGGGAAACTCGCACGATGCTATGGATGCGATGGAAGAAATGATCGTCAGTTTGTATGAAAAAATGGGCCAATTAAAAAAGGAAGAATCCTTTTATAGCTGGAGCAAAACCATTTTGGTGAATCGCTGCAAGCAAATGTTGAAGAAGCAGGGCAAGGTTGTATTGCTGGATGATTGGGAACCGTATGATTCCACCCACAATCCATACCTGCAAAGCGAACAGCAAATGGAAATCAAAGAGATGTTGAAATTTGTGAGTGAACACCAGAAAGAAGCGATCCAATTGAAATACATTCACGACTTGGATTACGAAACGATTGCCGTAATGATGAATGTTTCGGTCGGTACCGCAAAGTCCAGAGTCTTTCAAGGTTTGAAGAAAATAAAGGAACAGTATAGGGGTGAGATTAATGAGTGATATCGAAAAAGAACTACTTGAACGGAAGAAACAGTTGGACACTGTAACAGCACCTGATGAGTTGGAAGGGCGGCTCAGGCAAGCGCTGGAAACTGCTCCTGTTAAACAGAAGCTGAAGCCCAAATGGCCGATCGCAGTAGTTGCCCTCTTATTCTTATCTTTTGTCGGCTATAACTATAATGGGTTTGCCTATTACGGGAAGAAAATAATGGGGTTCGATGAAGTGATGAGCGGGACACTTGCCGAGCTGAATGAAGAAGGAATGGGGCAGACAATAGGGAAGAGTGTTTTACTTGAAGATGGAACGGAATTTACTGTAGATGGCATTATGACGGATGCCAATCAGTTGATCCTTTATTATACCTTAGCAAATACAAAGGAAACTGAAGATATTCCATTCATGACAATTACAGGTTTTCTGACAAACTCACACCAAGGAGGCGGAATGTCCATACTTAATGAGGAGAAATCCGAAATCAAAGGGCAAATGTCATTTGAACCAGTCAGCCCATTTGCGAAGAAGTTAACATTGGAATTTTCGAAGTGGACTCAGGAAGGAAAATTGATAGAAGGAACTATTTCATTCCCCTATGATCCAAACAAAGCAATGCAAACCGAAATCCAGCAGAAAATCAGGAAAAAAGTGAAAGTCGACAAAGGGACAATTACATTCAAAACAATAACAGCCACTCCTTCATTAACAATAATTAAAGGGAAAGTGAATGTCGAGAATCTTAGCCGGGTCAGCCTTCCTTTTGAAAAAATAGAGTTGCTTGCGAACGGAAAGTCAGTTGAAATGGTAGGTGGCGGTACCAGATCAGCGCTAGGTGGCACAAACTTCGATTTGCGTTTTGACGGACTGCCTAAGAAATTGGATTCCTTGGAGCTAATTGTTAAGGAATTCGTCGGTTATACAAGCGTCGATGAAAACATTCCGCTTACCCCGATAAATGAACAACCGTACGTGATAAAGGGCGAGGATATTTGGGTAAGGGATGTAATGAAAACGGAAGACGGAATCGAAATTACAATTGCTTCTAATGATGATGTCCTCTTCGATGGCGTTACAATTGAGGGCCAGGGAAATTCCTCTCCGCTCGAAACAACCGTTAGGCAAGACTTTGAAAAGTTTCATGACGGAAGGATTTTGAAGGTACGTACATTGGTATTTTCATCGGAAACGACACCTGAATATTTGAGAATTAAAGGAATGCATCATATGAAGCCGATAAATTATAACATTGAAATTCCTGTACAATCAGCACGATAAAATCAATCGGTTAAATTTCAGCGGTCCGGGAAAACTGATTGTAGATTGACGGAAAGGAGCATTTTTCTATGAATCAGAAAAAGGAGCCGCATGAAAGGTTCACCGAAAAAAACAACGGCTTGAGTTCTACCCAAGAAGTGTTATATGCAAAGGAATTTAAAAGTGCCGACAAAGCTGCTAAAGAAGATGAGAATAAAAATCGTAAAAAAGACCAATAATGAAAAGGCCACGATTGATTGCAACCCCCCTGCAATCAGTCGCGGCTTTTTTAATGCGTTTCTGGATACGTTACTGTTCCATCTGTATTGTGTTTCGGCGATGCCCCCCATTTGCCGGGTTCATGCTGCTCGATGAGAGTTTCGCCTTTTGGACCGTCTATTATGTGGCATACCGTCCATCCATTCAACGCAAGCCAATTGCTGATTACTAAACGGTGGCACCGGGCGGGATGGCGTTCCGAGCAACAAATTGCGACTCTTTTAGATACAGCTTCCTCTTTTAACTGTTCCATCCCCTCCCGGAATTCAGGTTGCAATGTATAATCTGCGTAGTTATGGAAGGATTGATTATTCCATGCAGCATTCACCTCATCATCGACCACTTTCGATTTATTTCTGCGTCCGCCTAACGATTTCATAGTCTTATAATCAATGCCGTTTTCCGGCAGCCATTCCTTCATCCGATCTTCGTGGAAATGAGGGAATTTCCGACTTCCGGGGAAGGCGCGCACGTCAATAAGCATAGTAATCTCCCCATCACGCAGCAGTTTCAGGAATTCCTCTTTCGTATGAGTGGAATGACCGATTGTAAATAATTTCATGCAGATCACCTGCTTCACATAGACTTCAAGTATGGTAATCGGTACCCCGTGGAATTTGAGTTAAACAATCATTTCAAAATGGTAATTTAAAGAACTATTAAATTATATATATAAACGTAACTATTATCCGATATAATAAGAGCAGGCAGTTAACTGCCGAGAGACTATAAGAGGGAATGAGAACAATTAAAATAAATTGGAAGAAATTATTGGTTATTTTGTCAACCGTCTTCCTAGTCATACAGATTGCGGGCAGCTTCTTTTTCTTTGAACTTGCAGTCAAGCGCGGACCGAAAGAGTACTTACAGGGAAATGCCGATTTGGAAGTGTCCGATCAGACATTGGATCTTTATTTGAAAGGGGATTGGAAGAAATGGGTCGCCGCCCAGAAGTTCGAAACGCTACATCTGACTTCACGGGATGGACTGAAGCTATCAGGCTACTATTTACCCGCCGCGAAGCCGACAAACAAACTTGTCATTTTGCCGCATGGCTATTTAGGCCACGCAAAACAGATGGGTCTTTTCGGACAATATTATCATAATGATCTTGGCTACAACATCTTCATGCCGGATGCGCGGGGGCATGGAAAAAGTGAAGGTGATTATTACGGATTCGGATGGCCGGATCGGCTCGATCTCATCGATTGGACGAATCTGTTGGTGCAAAGGCTTGGACCGAAGTCGGAAGTGGCCTACCATGGATTATCGATGGGGGCGGCGACAGTGTTAATGGCGAGCGGCGAGGAAGGCCTTCCGCGTCAAGTGAAAGCCATCATTGCAGACAGTCCCTACCAATCCGTATACCAATTATTCACCTACCAGATGAATCGGATGTTCCATCTGCCGGCTTTTCCATTGTTGGATAGCACAAGCGCTATGACGAAAGTCCGTGCCGGTTATTCATTCAGGGAAGCTAGCGCTCTGAAGCAAGTGAAGAAAACGAGCGTACCGGTATTTTATATCCATGGAATGAACGATACGTTCGTGCCGACGGAAATGGCGGGGGAATTGGAACGGAACACTTCGAGCGACAGTGAAATATTCCTCGTCCCTAACGCAAACCATGGCGAAGCCTTTGCGCTTGCCGGGGAGACATATAAAGTGAAGGTCGGTCATTTCCTCAATCGTTATATGAAGTGAAAAATCGGTTCCCGTCATGGGAACCGGTTTTTTCATTCTGGAGGCTCGTTCGCTTTTCGAATTTGCGCCGGATCGGTGTCGCTGTATTGCGCAGTTCCTATGCCACCGGTGCGGGCAAGAACTTCTTTCACTTGGTTATAGGTCAACCCCGAGTTAGCATTTTGCCGTTTCACTTCTTCGATATCGGTTCCTGCTTCAGTAACTTTTTTCGAAATCTTCATTATCTCCACCTCCATGCTATTAGAGTTCCATGTAATGTGCTTTTTATTCCCTTACATGAAGTGTTAGTATTTAGAAAAGAGCAACAATGTTTTCTTTGATGCAACCAAGGGAAAAACAGGAATGGAGGTGGTTGAATTGGAAAAGGTGATTTATATTGTGCGCCATTGTTCAGCGGAAGGTCAGTCACCGCATGCGGATTTGACTGCGGAAGGCATCGTCCAGTCGGAGAAGCTTGCTGAGTTTTTTGATGAGCTGGCAGTGGAGCGAGTCATTTCAAGCCCGTTCATCCGTGCCCGGAGGACTGCAGAACCAATTGCGGATAGAAAGAAGATCCATATCGAAGAGGACAGCCGATTGGCGGAACGAACATTGAGTTCACATGCATTTGAAGATTGGCTATTAAAATTGGAAGATTCTTTTCTTGATTTCCATTTAAAATATGAAGGCGGAGAGTCATCCCATGAAGCGATGGAGCGCGTCTGTAAAGTCGTAGATGAACTGCCGGACGGTTCGAAAACCGTGCTCGTCACACATGGGAATCTAATGACATTGCTGTTGAGATGTTATGACGAACGGATCGGTTTCCAGGAGTGGCAGGCGTTGACGAATCCAGATGTGTTTCGTGTGCATGTGACCGATAACGGTGCGCAAGTGGAACGGATATGGAAGGAAGAGGCCCTTCTATGATGTTTGGCTGCTGGATAGTAATTTATGCTCCTTTCGTTATGACGCGAAGGGATTTTTTTATGCTATCCAAGCTTTATCTATTGAATATGTAGAGTTATCTATCGGATCCAGCGAGTTATCTATTGAATATGGAAAATTATCTATTGAATAAACGCATTTATCGCCAAATAGGGACTTAAGACCCCTGTCGGCGATTGTTTCGCGATTCGGCAACAAGGGCATTGACAATAAAAAGCCGTCAAATGTTTAGGCGATCTGTCAATGCAGCAAAATGAAAATAGGAGGCGGTCCGTATGCTATTTGAAATCAAATCAGTGAAGCATGAGCATGACCTGATTTCATTCACATGGAATGATGTTGGTGGATTTTACAACGTGTACAAAGACGGCGAGCATTTGTATGAAGGATCCGTACCGGAATTCCAGGATGGTGACTTCAAACATGGCAAGCTATATCACTATATGATTGAGCGCGTGGAAAACAATCAAGTCGTCGATGTTATCGCGATGCAAACCTCGGCATTCGCCGAAGAGAAAAATATTGAAAACCCTTTGCAGTCGCTAGTCATGACGACAATCGTCGCGAGAACGCAAATCGCCCTGGCATGGGAGGGGATTAAAGAAGTCGATGAATATGAAGTGTACCGGAATGGGGAGTTTATGGGGAAAGTAGATAAGACCAGATATATCGACCGTGATATTGACGTGGACCAAACATACGTCTACACGATCCGTTCCAGACGCCCACTGAAAAAATCCGAGGAGATGCTGACGTCGGTTAAATCGGCTGTATCCAATTTATTCGGCTTGTTGAATCCAGCTACTTCCACATCAGAATCGGCAGTTGAAACGTTTACGACAATCAAGTCAATCGGCAAGCCCTCCAAATTGCTGAGGCCGGTCAATGAACGTGAACAGGAAGTGGAAAACATTGATCGGTGGAAATTCCGCTATACGACGTTCCTCGCGGATAAGTGGATACGAAATCCGAATCCACTGTCACCGAATCATTTTTTTGAAGGTGACCAAAGGGGATTTGATCCGAATGGAAACGGCTTTCGAACACGCGTCGATATTGAGCTGGCTTACGACGAGAAAGGTGAGCCGATGAAGTTTTCGAAAGAAGTAGGACCAACAGTCGCCTACGATCATCTGAAGCGCTTCAGGGAAAAAGCGAAAGCTTCAGCTGATGGGATAACGATGAAGAGGACCGACCACCGTAAAGGGGAAAGCGGTTTTGTATTGGAGCATTCTGTCGGTAATCCGCTGACGACCGCGCCGAAAATCGACTATGAAGTGAATGCTGTGTTTAGAAGGCATGGCACATATGATATGTCGGGTTATTTCGACCCTGCTCCCCATCACGAAATCTATTTGATGAGAGGAAGAGGAGAGGAGTGGCAGCCCATCCTACAAGTCGAAAGCAGAGGACTTGGCTTCATGTCTGAAGCAATCGCATATCATTATTGGCGTTGCTCTAGTTTTGAATGAAACAGCCCTTTTGACAGTGGGAAGTTGTTCTGTTACCATTACCTTGAATTCAAGATATGTGATTTAGGATACTAAATTCTAGTTAGATATACAATGAATCAAGGGGGAGAAATCATGAAGCATATTTACAAGCAAGGAACCGACCCGTCAAAACCGACTCTTCTTTTATTGCATGGAACAGGTGGAACCGAAGAGGATTTATTACCGCTTGCAGGATTGATAGACCCGGAAGCCTCCGTACTGAGCGTGCGGGGGAATGTGCTGGAAAACGGGATGCCCCGGTTTTTCCGGCGACTTGCGGAAGGCGTTTTTGATGAGGAGGACTTGATTTTCCGAACGAAGGAACTTCATTTATTTCTCGACGAATCGGCGGAAGAGCATGGATTTGATAGGTCGAATATTGTCGCTGTTGGCTATTCGAACGGGGCAAATATTGCGGCGAGCCTGTTGTTCCATTATGCGAATTCGTTAAAAGGGGCTATCTTGCATCATCCGATGGTACCGAGGCGGGGGATCCAGCTGCCCGATATGGCGGACCTTCCGGTGTTTATTGCCGCAGGGAAGAATGACCCGATCTGTCCGGCGCAGGAGACAATCGATCTGCAAGAGCTGTTAGCGGGTGCGGGTGCTTCGACGGAAGTCCATTGGGAAATGAACGGACATTCGTTGACGCGGACGGAAGTGGATGCGGCAGCGGAATGGTATCGTAAGAATTTTTAACATGAAAAAACCGATCCAGTAGGGGTCGGTTTTTCGGATTTATGCGTGAATAATGCTTTTTATGCGTGATTATCGGGGGTTATGGACTTTTATCGGGCGTTATGCGTTTCTGGAGAGATTTATGAGCTTTTAGAAAACTTTATGCGTTTTTGGGTAGAATTATATGCAGTGGTAATGTAATAG
Organism: Sporosarcina luteola; assembly: GCF_023715245.1. Classification (GTDB taxonomy): domain Bacteria; phylum Bacillota; class Bacilli; order Bacillales_A; family Planococcaceae; genus Sporosarcina; species Sporosarcina luteola_C. Next base: position 261,091 of record NZ_JAMBNV010000002.1, on the reverse strand, counting down.
GAAGCCGCTCCTCTTTATTGGACCGGCTTTTTTGCGATTATCCTGTTTTTTGCGGTCGTTGCCATATGAAGTACGAAACAGAGATGGCGAAATCGATTCCCAGGACGAGCGCCCAAACTTTCAACATACCGGATAAGGCTTCGGTTTTGGACGGGTCGTCGATTAGATAAATCATCAGGAAAAGGAACGCTCCGCCGATAATGAATGCGAGCACATGCTGCAAGGAACCTTTCATGGAGTGTTTGGCATAGGCAAGGCCATGTTTACGGACAGGTTTCGGGCCTTGTTTTTTGATGTAATACAAAAACCGTTCGTCCGCCCAGCGGATCATGCTTTTTCCATAAGCGATTGAAACGCCGAGGTAGATGGCGGCGATTGCATGGACTTGCGTGGCGGTTGCGCCGTTGTATAGATCGTTCGCTGTGACAATGAGCAAAAGCAAATCAATGACTGGGGTTAAGGCTAGAAAGAATAAACCGAGCTGTTTTCGATTGAATATATATCTTGTGATGAGTCCGGCTGCGATAACGACCCAAAATCCGATTTCACACGCAACAATTATCCAAGCAATGAAGTTCATAGAAACACCTCGATAGTTTCATTAAGTTACTTGTATCGTACCATAGAGTGGAAGACTTTCATTCATAACTATGTGAATTATTGGAAAAACTTGCGTGAAAAAGGTCTGTCAATCGGCGGGGAGCCGGTTGACAGACCTTTCTACATTTCACGAACAAAACTGAACATTTTACATGGCTTACCCTGCCGGTGACAACAAGGTTAAAGTTGGTTGAACTGGCAAGGGCCCATTCTTTCGCATCCAGGGTCCATTTATCTAATCAAAGACTCCATTATTCCTCGCACGCAACCTCACCCGGCAACTCAATCCTGAATTTCGTCCCTTCACCTTTCTCACTCTCGACTGCAATCGTTCCACCGTGCATGGTCACCAGCTGCTTCACAATCGATAACCCGAGTCCGAATTCGCCATATGGATTCGTCGTCCGTGAGTCGATTGCCTTGTAGAAACGGCTCCAAATCTTCTCGACTTCCCCAGCATCCATTCCGATTCCGGTATCCTCGATTTCGATGACCGTCTTCTCCTTCGACGTATATCCCCGGAGCCAAATCGTTCCGTTTTTCGTGAATTGGATGCTGTTTTTCGCGATATTAATTAACACCTGGGTGAGCCGGTCATAATCGGCGAAGACAGAAACTTCCTTCCTAACGTCTACAACGATTTTATCGCCGCGTTCGGCAGCGGTATCCTCAAGTTGCTCCTCAATGATTGCGAGCAGTTCACCAAGTTGGATCTCCTGTTTCACCAATGTCACTTGATTCGAACGGATCTTTTCGTAGTCGAGATTTTCATTCACAAGGCGGATGAGGCGCATCGTTTCGCTGCTTGCTAGTTGCAGGCCACGCTTCTTTTCCGATTCCGAGATCATATCATTGCGCAAACCTTCGATGATGCCGCGGATTGTTGTAAGAGGCGTTCGGAGTTCGTGCGACACATCCGCCATGAATTGCCGGCGGCGGTTTTCAAGGTTTTCGATCTCCTCTGCTGACGTTTCAAGCTTCTCGACCATCCTGTTGAAGTCCCCCGCAAGCTCTCCAATTTCATCGACGCCCGCGGTCGGAATCCGTACGGAATAATCGCCTTGCGCCACATTCGCAGTCGCAGAACGAAGCCGATTGATGCGCCGGCCGTGGAAAGTCGACAGCAATCCGCTCAATAATAATGCAATCGCGAGCGCAATGACCGTTGTGTAGATCAAATAGCTGTTCATCTGCGAAATCACTTCCCGGGATCCTTTGATCGGGGAGGTTAATAAGACACCGCCGACAAACTGCTTCCTATGGAAATAGGGGAGGAGGACGAACGTGACCGCCTGTTCGAACCGTTTGAATTCCTGTTTCACAGTGACCGTTTTCCCGTTTTGCAATTCCCGCCACTCTTCCTCATTCAGTTCAATTAAAGGCGTTTTCAGTCCGGTCGAATAAATGATGACGGACTTTTCATCGAATAAGCTGTATTGGATATCCCTGCTCTCCAATACATATCCGTATGATTTCAAAATGGACCGGGAATTACGTTGGTCCTGCTCGATATCCGTCAATATCGATTGTCCGTAGGAGGCGAGCTCTTCCGTTTTATTGTCATAGACAAACTGCTCGACGAAATGGGAGAACAGCAGGCTCAGGATGAGAAAAGCGATGATGATAACACTGAAATGGCTTGCGAGTTGCTGATAGAAGTATTTGATCTTCATTCCTGCTCACCAGTCGTTTCGTCGAATCGGTAGCCTACGCCCCATACTGTATGGAAAAATGGCTGATCCGGCTTTGACACCTTCGACCTCAATCGCTTGATATGCACATCGACTGTCCGGTCATCGCCGTAAAAGTCATAGCCCCACACTCGATCTAGTAGCTGCTCGCGCGAAAACACCTGCTTTGGATGTTGAATGAAAAAATGGAGCAGATCGAATTCCTTCGGCGTTAAATTCGGTACCGGCTTGCTGTCCAAGAACACTTCACGGGTAGCGGTATTAATAGTAAAGTGCTTCGTTTTCAGTGTGACGACATCAACACGATCCTCTTTCGCGATCAAATACCTGCGTGTAACAGCTTTAATGCGTGCCATGAGCGCAAGCGGACTGAACGGCTTTGTTACATAATCATCCGCACCCATCTCAAGTCCAAGAACCTGGTCGGATTCACTATTTTTCGCTGTCAGCATGATAATCGGCACTGCAACTTCGGCTTTTCGCAACTTTCGACAGATTGTCACACCATCCATCCCAGGCAGCATCCAGTCGATAATCAGACAATCCCAAATTCCCGAGACAGCCCGTTCATAGCCTTGGAGTCCGTCTTTCACGAACTCGCCGTAAATCCCTTCCTTTTCAAAAAACAGTTCAATCATGGAAGATACACTTTCATTGTCTTCGATTACGAGGATTTTCATATTCAGTCCTCCTATGTAAAGGTTTCTTTATTCTATAATTATAACGGAATGAATAAGAAAAACCCGCTTAGCCATCTAAGCGGGTGAGTGGATTATTCGTCTACTTTAATCGTCTTTAATTCTATGGAAGCGCCATACGGGTGGATGATGACACCTTTGACGTTCGGCTTTTGCAAGAATGCTTTTCCTTCGAAGTATAACGGCCCTAATGTGCCGTCATCGACGAGCATTAATTTCTCTGCATCAATCAACATTTGAAGGCGTTTGTTTTCATCCGCTTCGACAAGTGCGTCGTCGATCAGCTTCTTATATTCCTCGTTGAAGTAGTTCCCGCGAAGTCCTCTTAACGGTTCTCCGATCCAAAGGCTTAAAATATCCATCGCATCGTTATAGTCCGCGCCCCAACGTGAAATACCCATTTGGAATTCGTTCGCTCTCATTGCATCCAAGCGGCCGCTGTACGGTTTTGTATCGATTTGCACGTCGATGCCTAGATTCTTTTTGAATTCACTTTGGAGGAAGATCGCTGTGTCTTTTGCAATCGTATCGTCTGCAGTCAAAATTTTAAGCGGTGGAAGTTCGCCGACTTCGGCGATTCCTTTCTCCAAGTATTCTTTTGCCTTTGCGACGTCCATTTTCACGTGGTCTCCGCTCAACTCACGGAATGTTTTATCGCCATTGCCATATACGCCTGCTGCGACTAGTCCGTAGGCAGGGGCTGAGCCGTTGTTCAGAACAGTTTTTGTCAATGTCTCCGCGTCATATGCTAGTTGGAAAGCTTTCCGGATATTGACATTGTCAAATGGTTTTTCAAGGAAGTTGAACTGTAAATACCAGGAGATGAATTCCGTTTCGGTGCCGAATTCCTCGCTGTCCTTGTAGGAATCAACGTCAGAAGACGCCAAGTAAACACGATCTAATTCGCCTGCTTCATATAGGTTCAATGCAGTGCTTTGTTCTTTGATGACTTTCATCGTAACTTTGTCGACATCTACATTGTCAACATCCCAATACTCTTTGTTCTTCACTAACGTAACGCCTTGAGCTTGATTGTATTCAGTCATAACGTACGGTCCGTTATACAAAATCGCATCCGCTTTTAATGCGAATTTATCTTCGCCGACTTCGTTAATGAATTTTTCGTTCAACGGGAAATACGTTACGAAAGCCGTTAAACCAAGGAAAAATGGTGTCGGTGTTTTAAGAGTGACAACAAGCGTTTTCTCGTCGGGAGTTTCAATTGCAACTGTTGATGCGTCAGCCTCGCCATCCACAAATTCCTGTCCGCCTACAATATAATCGGATAGGATGTTGGAATATGCGCCCGCCGTATCAGGGTGCATTGCCCGCAACCAAGAGTATTTGAAGTCTTCAGAAGTGACAGGGTCTCCGTTGCTCCATTTAATGCCTTCGCGCAGGTGGAATGTATACGTCAATTTGTCGTCGGACACATCTACATCTTCCGCCATAGCGGGCTGCGGTTCGTTGTTTTCATCCAAACGGTAAAGCCCCTCCATTACGTTGTTTAACACGGAGAATGAAATCCCGTCCGTCGTCAACACTTGGTTCAAGTCAGGGATATCATTGGAAAGGCTCAAGTTGACAACCTTTTCTTTACCTTCCTTTTCGCCTGTTTTTTCGCCATCATTCTTCTTCGAGTCGCTGAAGCCGCAGCCGCTTAAAAAGACGGCCATGATCAAAGAGAGCACGAGTAAAAAATTGAACTTTGTTTTCATTGAAATCCTCCTATTCTACTTAACCTTACGAAAGCACTTCTTCCTCTGGTAAATGCTGTGGAATCTTCTTACCGGGACGGTGGTCAAGGAAGTTCTTGTATGCAAATCCTTTCACTTCATCCTCGCTATATTTCTTCAACAACTCGTTGATCAAAGCCGGTTGCATAGAAGCATCTTCAAGACCGATAATTTTTTCCGAAATGCCGTCGAAATCCGAACCCAGCCCTATCTGACCTACACCCCCAAGGGAACAGAAATGGTCGATATGAGTGATAAGATCCGATACAGATACTGGGCCTTCTTCAATCACGAATGGCGGATTGTAGACGACATGGATCAGTCCGTTCTTGTTGAATAAATGCGTTGCCTGCTCATCTGTCAAATTCCGCCGATGATTGCAGACCGTTTTCGAGTTGGAGTGGCTCGCAATCGGAAAGTGCGCCAAATCCATGACATCCCAAAAAGCCTTCTCGCTTAGATGGGAAACATCCGTAAGAATCTTGTTTTCATTGCAGAATCCGACAATTTCCTTCCCGAATGCAGTAAGGCCAGCCCCGCGCTCTTCTCCGACACCATCCGCTGCCAAATTGGCATTATTCCACGTCAGCCCAATCGATAGGACCCCAAGCTCCCGAAGAATCGACAGCTTTTGCATATCATTCCCAATGCAATCTACTCCTTCAAGGGTGAGAAATGCGCCAATTTGTCCTTCCTGGAGCTGATCAAAATCATCCCACGCTTTGAGAGCTTTCATATTCTGGTTTTTGCCGATCACTTCGGTATAAAAGTAATGGATTTGATCGAGTGCTACTTGGAATTTCTGGTCTGACTTAATCGAAGGTGAAATGAATATGGCGAAGGCTTGGATATGGCATCCGCCTTGCTTCAGCTTTTCATATGTGACATCGAGATCGTTGGAATCTGTGAATGATAGATTCCCTTTTGATTTGTGCATTCGAGCTAATACATCACAATGTAGATCAATAACTTTCAACTGCAACCATCCTCTCAACGCAAGCTTTCATATAAGCCTCGAATAAGCGCATGGAAACCTGATCTTCATTTTGCAGCAAAGCCTCGGGGTGCCATTGTACGCCGACGACGAAATGGTGATCCGTACTTTCAACCGCCTCCACAATTCCGTCACTAGATTTGCCCGAGACGATAAGAGGGGAAGGGATCTCCTTCAGCGCTTGGTGATGGAATGAATTCACCATGATCTTCTCGGAGGTTGTGATGGATTCGAGGATAGTTCCTTTTTCAATATGGATCGCATGGGATGGGTGCTCCCTTTTCGCTTTTTGATCATGCTGCAATACCGGACTGGCGATTTGCGAATTGATGTCCTGGTAAAGCGTTCCGCCTAAAGCGACGTTCAGCACTTGGTGGCCTCTGCATATGCCGAGGATCGGTTTATCCGCTTCGAGCATATGCGTTACAAGCTTCAATTCATTCGAGTCTCTTTCGGGTGTGACGTTTCCGAGTTGAGGCACAGGCTCTTCATTGAAAAGTACGGGGTTCATGTCTCCTCCGCCTGAAACAATCAATCCGTCAATAAGTGCAGTAATTTGCTGTACGTCGCTTTCCACCCCGGTTGGTATGACAAAAGGTATGCCACCTCCAGTGATGACCGCCTGGATGTACGTGTTTTGAAGCGTATGCGCAGTTGAATCTAAGTTGGAAGTAATGCCGATAATCGGTTTCAATATCCAATCCCCCTTCTTAAGTGAAAGTAATTTTCCTTACATACACACCTCCAACCCCCTCATCAGAATAGTCTGACGAATAAGTTGTAATAACCTTATCAAACCTGAAAGAACCTTTCAAGTTGTTTTTCAACTATTTTATTTAATTTGTATTAATAAAATAGGTCGGTAGACTGAAAATATTAATTAATTGGGTAATATGGTTGAAATAAGTTGTTTCAAGCTTTATACTTATTTGAAAATATTGAGAATGGAAGTGTTGCAGAATGTCCGAGTTACTCGTAACGGTCGAGAGGGGCCAAGTAGTTGAAAGTATACATAGAGGTGACATTGCAATTGTCCGTGCAAACGGTGAAGTGATTTCCTCCGTCGGTGATATTGAAAAGGTTGTATTTGCACGCTCCTCCATGAAGCCGTTGCAAACCATTCCGATTATCGAGACGGGTGCAGCCGACCATTATCATTTTGAAGATGGGGATTTGGCTTTAGCTTGTGCTTCGCATAACGGTGAAAAGCAGCACACTGAAAGAGCCGCATCAATCTTAAGCAGATTGGAATTGGAAGTTTCCAATTTAAAATGCGGTACCCATCCACCAAGATGGCAGGAGGCGTATGAAGAACTGATTAAAAGTGGCGGCGATGTAACGCAGATCCACAATAACTGTTCTGGAAAACATAGCGGAATGTTGGCGACGGCAAAACATATGGATGAAAGTATAGAAGATTATTATAAAATCGACCATCCCGTACAACAGAGAATCCTTTCGGTTATTAGTGAACTGACAGATGTACCGATGAAAGAGATTCAAATCGGTATAGACGGATGCGGCGTTCCGGTTCATGGAATTCCATTGCGGAATTTGGCACTCGGATTTGCGAGAATGGCTGATCCGAGCGGACTAAATGAATCAAGGCAACAATCGATTGGCCGAGTAACGGCTGCGATGATGAATGCGCCGGAAATGGTTGGCGGCACTTCTCGCTTCTGCACTGATTTCATGAAACATATGGATGGAAAGATGTTCGGCAAAGTCGGTGCGGAAGGGGTCTATTGTGTAGGGGTGCCAGAAGCGGGCATCGGGATCGCCGTCAAAATCGAGGATGGCAATAGCCGTGCTACAAACGCCGTTATCATGGAAATCCTCAGCCAGATGGATCTAATTGATGAGCAGGAAGCAAAAGCTCTTGAGTCTTATCATTTCCCTACTCTGTTGAATGCAAGGATAGAGAAGGTAGGTATGTTGAAACCCGTATTTTCCATTTACCAAAGAGTATAAGACGAACCTATGAACAGGATATTCATGTGAAGGGGTGAAAGGGATGAAGAAATTCATTGTCGTCAGAGTCGTTAATATCATCCTGACATTAGTTGTCATTGCGACAGCCACATTTTTCTTGATGAAACTATTGCCTGGGTCGCCTTTTGATGAAGAGAAGCTGGCCGGTCTGACGGAAGAGGCACGGATTGAATTCTATGCCAAATACGGATTGGATAAACCGCTGATCATGCAATACGGAATCTATATGGAGAACTTGGTGAAGGGTGACTTGGGAACGTCCTTTTACTTTAAAGGGCAAAAGGTTGAATCGCTCATCAAAGACAGGATTGGTCCTTCAGCGTTGCTTGGCTTGCAGGCAGTAATTTTAGGGATGTCGATTGGCCTCGTTTTAGGGATGATTGCTGCATTCAGGCATAATACGGCTTGGGATTATTTCACGATGTTCATTGCGGTAATTGGTGTGTCTATACCGAACTTTGTTTTTGCGGCGCTGCTGCAATATTATATTGGTTTGAAATGGGGAATCCTCCCCGTCGCTTTCTGGGAAAGCTATAGCAGTTCGGTATTGCCGACAATTGCTCTAGCCATGATGGTCATCGCACTCATCGCCCGATTTACGCGGAATGAAATGCTCGAAGTGCTCCAGCAAGATTATATTTTGACTGCAAAATCAAAAGGGCTTTCAAAGTGGAGTGTAATCTTCAATCATACACTCAGAAATTCACTTATACCGATCATTACAATATTGGGTCCGATTACCGTCAGCTTGCTCACGGGCTCTCTCGTTATCGAAAACATTTTTGGAATTCCCGGAATTGGAAGCTTGTTCGTTGACTCGATCAAAGTGAATGATTACACGACAATCATGGGATTGACGCTGTTTTACAGTGCGTTTTACATCCTTACCATATTAGTCGTCGATTTATTATATGGAATCATCGATCCGCGAATACGTTTGACTGAGTCGAAGGGGTGAGGATGATGGCAAACAACGTTAAAGAATATGGAGCCGGATTGGATGAATTAGCCGGAATGGATTTCGATGACAATGACTTTGAAGTCGTCGGGCACCAAAAAGAATCACAGGAAGTCATCACTCGGCCGCAAATGAGCATGTTCAAGGAAAGTTGGATCCGCCTCAAGAAAAATAAAGGCGCGATGCTCAGTCTTGTCATTCTATCCATTCTGATCGTCATGGCGATTATCGGTCCGTATCTGAACGAGTATTCGTACGAGCAAACCGATTATGATAAGGTGTTCCAGAAACCGAGCGGCGAGCATTGGCTCGGGACGGACCGGTTTGGCCGTGACCAATGGACCCGGGTATGGGAAGGTACGAGAATTTCATTATACATCGCGTTTTTGGCTACCACCCTCGACTTGATCATCGGCGTTATGTACGGAGCTATTTCCGCTTTATTAGGCGGTCGGGTGGATAATGTGATGCAAAGGATTATTGAAGTGTTGGTCGGTATTCCGAATCTCATTTTGATCATCTTGCTCATCATGTTAATGAAACCAGGGATTGTCACGATCACCATAGCGATGGTCATTACAGGTTGGGTGAATATGGCGAGGCTTGTCCGTTCACAAGTGTTCAAGCTGAAGACCCAGGAATTCATTCTCGCATCAAGGGCATTGGGCGCTTCGAATGGCAGGCTCATCAAGGAGCACTTCATTCCGAATACGCTTGGTCTCATCATCGTCAATATGATGTTCACGATTCCTGCCGCGATTTTCACGGAAGCATTTTTAAGCTTCATCGGCCTAGGATTGCAAGAGCCGCTTGCTTCTTTAGGTGTATTAATAAACGACGGATTCCAGGCAATGAGAAATCATTTCTATCTCTTGCTGTTCCCGGCTTTGGTCATTGTCGGACTGATGGTCTGCTTCAACCTGTTGGCGGACGGCCTACGGGATGCACTCGATCCGAAAATGAAAAAATGATGTGTTGATCCGAGGGGGGATTTCAATGAAGCCATTACTGGAAGTGAAAGATTTACATGTATCTTTCCATACCCAAGCGGGAGTTGTAAAAGCCGTCAGAGGTGTCAATTTTACAATTAATGAAGGAGAGACTTTAGCCATTGTAGGGGAATCAGGGTCAGGGAAGTCGGTCACATCAAAAGCGATCATGAAGCTATTGCCCGACAAAGTCGCTACATATGATAGCGGACAGGTCATGTTCGACGGTGAAAACCTGCTGGAAGCCCCGGAACGTCGAATGGAGGTCGTCCGCGGATCCGAAATCGCTATGGTATTCCAAGACCCGATGACGGCACTGAATCCTACGATGACAATTGGAAAGCAAGTCGCGGAAAGTGTCGTGAAACATCAAGGGTTATCGAAAAAAGAGGCGCAGAAACGTGCCATCGAAATATTGGAGCTCGTCGGCATTCCGGAGCCTGCCACCCGTGTGAGTCAGTATCCACATCAGTTTTCAGGCGGGATGAGGCAGCGGGTCGTCATCGCGATTGCTATCGCGTGCAATCCAAGGCTCCTCATTGCGGATGAGCCGACAACGGCTTTGGACGTAACAATTCAAGCGCAGATTCTGGAATTATTAAAAGACATTCAAAAACGTATGGGCACGGCGATCATCCTGATCACCCATGACTTGGGCGTGGTAGCGAATATGGCGGACAAAGTAGCTGTCATGTATGCAGGGAAAATCGTTGAAGAGGGAACTGTTAATGAAGTTTTCCATGAATCGCAGCATCCATACACGTGGGGTCTAATGAAATCGATTCCCGATTTAGATGTGGAAGAGGTGCTATACTCCATCCCTGGATCGCCTCCGGATTTAATGCACCCACCAGTAGGGGATGCGTTTGCTGTGCGGAACGAATTTGCATTGGCCATCGATTATAAAAATCAGCCACCGATGTTCAAAGTGTCTGATAGTCATTATGCAGCAACTTGGCTGCTTCATCCGAAGGCACCCGATTTGTCGACAGTTATTCAAGTGAAAGAGAGAGAAAGGGTGACAGTCGCGAAAAAGAGGAAAAGCAAGACTGCCGATCACTCTCCAATTATCCAGGTGAAAGACTTGCATAAGCATTTTCATTTATCCGGGAATAAGCAGCTGCGAGCTGTTGATGGTGTTTCTTTCGATATTTACAAAGGGGAGACGCTTGGCTTGGTCGGGGAGTCGGGATGCGGAAAATCGACGACAGGTAGAACTATCATTCGTCTATATGAACCGACGGGTGGGGAAGTGTACTTTGACGGCGAGCCCATTCATGGGCAATTGAACAAAGGGCTAGAAAATCGGATGAAGCAGAAGATCCAGATGATTTTCCAGGATCCGTATGCTTCACTGGACCCTCGTAAAAAAGTTCTCGATTCTGTAGCGGAAGGCATCGATGTCCATAGACTTGCAGACAGCATGAAAGACAGGAAGGATATTGTTCAAAACTTGCTTGAAATCGTAGGGCTAAATAAGGAGTTTATGAACCGGTATCCGCATGAGTTTTCAGGGGGACAAAGGCAAAGGGTAGGGATTGCCCGCGCCTTGGCGGTAAACCCCGATGTTATCATTGCGGATGAGCCGATATCCGCGCTCGATGTATCGATCCAGGCTCAGGTAGTAAATTTGCTGAGGGATTTGCAGTATGAGAAGGATTTGACGTATTTATTTATCGCACATGATATTTCGATGGTGAAATATATTAGCGATCGCATCGGTGTGATGTATTTAGGGAATCTAGTTGAGCTTGCTCCTACGAAAGCAATTAGTGAAAACCCTCTTCATCCTTACACACAAGCTTTAATGTCAGCAGTGCCGGTGCCAGATCCTGTGGAAGAACGGAGCAGGGAACGGATCGTTTTGACAGGGGATCTTCCGAATCCGATGAGTCCGCCGACGGGATGCCGTTTTCGGACGCGCTGTCCATATGCAATGGAGAAATGTAAAGAAACTCCAATCTGGAAAGAGGCCGAAAAGGACCATTGGGTTGCCTGTCATCTCATCAATTGAACGAAGTGAATCTGCTTATAGAAAGGTCTTCATACCGGGTGAATAGGGTATAAGGGACTGAATGAGTGGTTGGATAATGGAAGATGAGGAGAAAGAATGAAAACCAAAATTCATATTGTCTCGATACAAGAAGGTTATTTAACGATAATCTCTGAACAGCTGGAACTTATTTTTGGTGATAAAGCAATCATATCAAAATTGGTCGTTAAGGATTTGGATGGGGATAGCATTGGTGAAGAGGACATTGTTGTTTTATCACGATCGATTCTGATGGGGGTCATACGCCCCTTCATTCCGAAAGAGTGTAAGACGATCATTGCACATCGGGAAGTGAATATCGCAAATACGAAGCGATTGATTGATCTGCCTGCCGGCCAGAAACTATTGGTTGTCAACGATACACTTGAAAACGCTCAGGAGACCTTGGACTCGTTAATGAATATCTTCTTTACACATTCGTACTATTTGGATGACGAAAACAATCCGGGTCAAGAAATTCCAGAGGATATCGACTATATCGTCACACCCGGAGAAATTGAGTTCGTCCCAAGCCAATTTTCAAATGTGATCGACATCGGTGATCGGCTGCTTTCGTACGGGACAGTATGGGCAATCGCGGAAGCTTTGGAGGCGGGATTCACTCATGAACAAATGGTGAATCGTTATGTGAAATCCCAAGTATCCCTTGCAGAGCCGTATAGAGTGGAAAATAGCTTCAAAAAAGAATCCTTTGCTGAAGCTGCACACCTTTCACAAAACGATATCCTTTCCATTGACAAAAAAATTGAAGAGCACGGCTTCTTGAAGGAGAGCATCGAAATATTAAGCATTTATGCTGAAGGAAAGGCTCAACTTAAAACGTTTGGACGCATAAAACTGAAGCAGCTTTTGGGAGAGCAAGATATTCACTTATCCGAACAGCAAATTCGCCTCCGATTGGAGGTTTTGCAAGAGCTAGGGTTATTGAACGCCCGCCAAGGAAGAAGCGGAACGACAATCACGATTTTTGGGGAACGCTATTTGCAGGCAAAAGACGTAATTCAATCGTAAATAAACACCTCCGCCACAACTGAAAATGGCGGAGGTGTTTGTTCTTTTATTCAACCGGTGTATTGCTCGTCAATGTCAATTCAACTGTGCGTTTTTGGGAGCCGGAGTAAACGGTGAGTGTCGCTTTGTCACCGATTTTAAGTTCGGAATAAAGGAATTTGCGCAGTTCCATGGAGTTGCTGATATCGGTTCCGTTAATCGCGGTGATGACGTCCTGCTCTTTCAATCCAGCTTTGCCCGCTGCAGATGTCGGGTCGACGTTGGCGACCATGACGCCACCTTTCACTTCTTCCGGTAGATCCTGTACATAGATATACGGAACCTCGGCCAAGTCTGCAAGGCCAACGCCGATATACGGCCGTTCGATTTTGCCGTCTTTCGTAATTTGTTCGAGCAATGGAACGACGTCATTGCTCGGGATTGCGAAGCCGAGTCCTTCCACACCGTTATCCGCGATTTTTAAACTGTTGATGCCGATCAGTTTGCCATCCGTCGTCAGAAGGGCGCCGCCGCTGTTGCCGGGATTGATAGCCGCGTCCGTTTGGATTACGTTCATTTCCCAATTGCCTGCAGTCGTTTTCACGTCGATGGAACGAGATGGTGCACTAATGATGCCTTGTGTAACGGTGCCGGAGAAGTCCAAACTGAGCGGGTTACCGATGGCGACGACAGGATCGCCTGCGCGTAATTTATCGGAATCCCCGAATTCAAGGGCAGTGTCGACAAGTTTGGCATTGATTTTGAGAACGGCAAGGTCGGTCAATGCATCACTGCCAATCAGCTCCGCAGTTTCCTTCTCGCCGCCTTGCAATGTCACTTCGACTTTGCCCGCGCCTTCGATGACGTGGTTATTCGTCACGATGTAGGCATCATCGCCATCGATTTTATAAATGACTCCGGAGCCGGTCCCGTATTCCGAGAGCTCAGAACTGCCGGCGAAGCGGTTACCGGCGTTTTTGAAGTTCGATACACCGACAATTCCTTTCGATGCATGCTCCACCATATCGGAAAGGGAAGTTGGAGAGTTCGCCGAAGTTGGGATGAAATTAGGCGTTGAGGTTGAACTTTCCGTAACGCTTGCCGTTGCCTCACTCTGTGTTTTAACCTGCATTATGTCCGTATTTGCCACGACACCTAGCGTTATCGCGGAACCTAGAATGCCAGCACCGACTGTTGTGATGAAACGTTTGCCGAATGAATTCGCCATAAATAAAAACTCCTCTCATATACTCGTTGGTTTTATTGTAAGGGGAAATTATGAACAAATTATTACGGGGGAATTAATAAATGGTAAACAATGGGGCGAATATACGTGACTGGTGATAACTATGCTGCGAACGGGGATTAAGTAGTCATAAGTGGTGATAAAAATGTCCTGAGCGGTGATAAACTATGCAACTTGCAATAATTTGTTTAGTCAGATAGAATAGAATTCACAGACTCTTCATTCATTACATGTAAGCGCATTCAAATTGAATAGCGCTGCAGATCAGCGCATATGGTGGCTTTGTGTGCGATTTTTGCACTTACTATAGCAATCTATAAGGAATAGGGAGGAATGGAACATGGTACAAGCTGTAGAAAATCACGTTTATGCATTTCCGAACACAGAAGGGGCAAAGGTGAATTTCAAGGAACGCTACGATAATTTCATCGGAGGAAAATGGGTTGCCCCGGTGAATGGGCAGTACTTCGACAACCCGACGCCAGTTACGGGCAAAGTGTTTACACAAGTGGCGCGTTCGACTGCTGAAGACATTGAGCTTGCATTGGATGCGGCACATGCTGCGAAGGATGCATGGGGGAAAACGTCCGTCACGGAACGGGCGAATATCCTATTGAAAATCGCTGACCGCATGGAAGCGAATCTTGAAATGCTTGCTGTTGCGGAAACGTGGGAAAACGGTAAAGCGGTCCGCGAAACATTGAATGCCGACCTGCCGCTTGCAATCGACCATTTCAGATATTTCGCTTCGGCAATCCGCTCACAAGAAGGCGGCGTCAGCCAAATCGATAACAATACAGTTGCGTACCATTTCCATGAACCGATCGGGGTTGTCGGCCAAATCATCCCCTGGAACTTCCCGTTGCTAATGGCCGTTTGGAAGCTGGCGCCTGCGCTCGCTGCGGGGAACTGCGTCGTGCTGAAACCAGCTGAACAGACTCCTTCATCCATTCTCGTGCTGATGGAATTAATCGAAGACCTTCTACCGGCTGGCGTTCTTAATATCGTTAACGGTTTCGGTCTAGAAGCAGGTAAACCGTTAGCATCGAGCCCGCGGATCGGGAAAATCGCATTCACAGGCGAGACGACGACAGGCCGCCTCATCATGCAGTATGCTTCCCAGAACCTGATTCCGATGACGCTCGAGCTTGGCGGGAAATCGCCGAACATCTTCTTTGAGGACGTCATGGCGGAAGACGATGCATTCCTAGACAAAGCAATCGAAGGCTTCGTCATGTTTGCATTGAACCAAGGGGAAGTGTGCACTTGCCCTTCGCGTGCATTGATCCAGGAATCCATTTACGATAAGTTCATGGAACGTGCGATCGAGCGTGTTAAAGCAATCAAAATCGGCAACCCGCTCGACCCTACAGTCATGATGGGTGCACAAGCTTCGACGGAGCAATTGGAAAAAATCCTTTCGTACCTTGATATCGGGAAACAGGAAGGGGCCGAGTGCCTCGTTGGCGGAGAACAGAATAAGCTTGGCGGCGAATTGGCGGGTGGCTACTATGTCCAGCCGACAGTCTTCAAAGGGAATAACAAAATGCGCATTTTCCAAGAGGAGATCTTCGGGCCGGTCGTTTCTGTGACGACATTCAAGACGAAAGAAGAAGCTTTGGAAATTGCGAACGATACATTATACGGTTTAGGTTCAGGCGTCTGGACACGCGATATGAATACAGCATATCGCTTCGGACGTGGCATTGAAGCAGGGCGTGTCTGGACGAACTGCTACCATGCCTATCCGGCGCATGCCGCATTCGGAGGCTACAAGGCATCCGGTATCGGACGTGAAAACCATCTGCAAATGCTTTCACATTACCAACAGACGAAAAATATGCTCGTAAGCTATAGCGAAGACAAATTAGGATTCTTTTGATCAAGAGATTTCCATTCCGTTTTAAGTGATTGGAAAGGAGGCATGTCCATGCCTGAACGTGTTCTTGCAACGGACGCTGCTTTGGAATTGATTGAATTATTGAAGGGGAAGCATGGCCCGTTAATGTTCCACCAATCGGGAGGCTGCTGTGACGGATCCTCCCCGATGTGCTACCCGGAAGGCGACCTGATCATCGGTGATCAGGACGTCCTCCTCGGTCATATCGGCGGAACGCCATTTTACATGCATAAAAACCAATTTGACTACTGGAAGCATACGCAGCTGATCATTGACGTCGTGGAAGGCAGGGGAGGCATGTTCTCACTGGAGGGGGTGGAAGGGAAGCGATTCCTTACACGGTCCCGCGCCTTTACGGCTGAGGAGAATGAAAAGCTCCAGCAAGAAGCATAGAAAAAGGTTCCGGGCAACCGGAACCTTTTTCGTATTATTTATTTGTTACGCTTATCAACTTCGTCAATAGACTAGTGGCAAATGCACGTGTCACAGGTTCAGTAGGGCTGAATGCAGTTTGCTCGATTACATCCTCAGCCCAGTGACCTTTTATGTCGCTGAACAACGAAGTGGCGATAGCTTCCGTGGTCACATTCAAGGATGGCGATTCCTCACTGCTGATTCCATTTTGATCTACTGCCACGATGGAAAATGCATACGCATGATTTTCCTCCAATTCCCCGACCGTGAATGAAAATACATCGCCGTCAACGGACCCGATCTTGTTACCCTCGAGAAAAATATCATACGCTGCAATCTGTCCCTCGGTAGTCGCCGCCTTCCAAGCGAGCGTGATGGAATCCGTCGTAACGTCATCTGCAATAAAAGCATCAGCGGGAATCCAAGGATAATCGACCTGGACTTTATTCCAAAATAGTTCCGCCACGACCTGATATCCATCCGGACTCAAATGGATATTTTCCGGATTCGGCAAATTGACTTTAAAATCCTTTGCGACGACATCAGCCGTTTCGACCCAATCGACATTTGGCAATTGTGCCGCCGTCTCAATCGCTTTATTCACACCGGTCAACATCTGTGCGAGCAAAGGCTGAATCTCCGCTGGAAGATGAGGATAAGGATTGTAATAGCCCATCACATACACTTGCGCATCAGGATTGATCGTATGGATTGCCGTAATGATTTTCATCAGATTCATGCCGACTTGCTTGATTTCCATCTGAAGCGCCTGCTCGTCATACGTGATAGCAAACGTCTTCGGATCGATTTCCACATGCGCAAGTACATCATTCGCACCCGCACTGATCGTAATCAGAACTGCATTGGCAATCGCGTCATGAAGTCGGATGGACTTTCCATCAACTTCCCGCGTCGCATTTTCTTCGATGTCCTTCAGTACATCCTTTGTTGTGTAGCCAGGCACAGCGAAGGTTTTATTGAAAGAATCCAAAAGCCCTGTTTCTTCCAGAGTATCCGCCAGGTAATCAGCATAGCCGTCACCAATTTTTCCGGAATGATCCATTCCCGCGGCAAGTGAATCGCCTAATGCGAGATAGCTTGCAGGGGCGACCCAGCTCGGTGCCGCAGTTTCGGTCGTACTTTCTTCGACAGTAGTGTCAGCGCTTACTATTTGGAGGGGAGACATACCAACGTAAAGCATAAGCGCCAATAATGCGGACAAATTACGTATGACCCTTTTCCCCATAATACCTCCCTTTGGAACTGTTTTTCTTCGTTTATCTGGTGACTGGAGTAATTTTTCATGTACAACCTGCAGATGTTCTCCAATTGTATGTGGATATGTAAAAAAATTATACAGAAATAAAAAAGATGCCTCTCATAATAGGAGAGGCACCGGAATATTGTTAAATAAATCGTTTCCTTTCATCCGGAGAAGGAAGCATGCAAGCCCCTTCAGTCTTGCCGAACCATCGATAACGGTTGCGGGCAAAATAATCGTAAAAGCCGTCACGGATTTTACGTGGGACGAGTATAAATAGAAATAACAGATGCCATAAACCGTCCAACTTCTTTGCAATATGGAGGGCGGCGGACGATTTTGTGTATGCCTTTCCGTTTTCTATCAACACGATGCTGTCGACATCCTTCGGAATGTTAAATTGCTTCACATACTTTTCGCCGGTCTCGCTTTGCAATGAGGAAAAAAGGAAGTGGGCAGCAGGATCCCGTTTTATTATGAATTGGACACTTGAATTGCAAAAGTTGCATTCCCCATCGAATAATACAATCCGCTTCATCGTAACGTCTCCTTCCGACATGCTTAGTATTATTATATCCTTATTGAGCGAAAAGAAACGCAATCTGCAATTCTTTACTTTAAACAGAAAATTTGGTATAATAGTAGTAACGAGGGACGGTCCCGCGACTTTTCCTATTGTGGTTATCGTCTTCATTTCACGTCACATTTGCCTTGGGTCCCAAATGAAGGAGAGTGATTGAATGGAACGCGTATTCATTGATCCGTACGAAATGGAACTGAGACAGGATCCTGATTTCATCGCATCGCTTGAGATGATCGACGAAGGTTCGCCTGTCCACTATCCGCAGTATACAAAGAATAGGAAAGAAACTGCCGGATTTACTCCAAGAGAATTGCCGCAAGTATATCAATAATAAAGAATAACTCCAGGGCTGTCTCCTATCAAAGGGGACAGCTCTTTTTATTTTGAGAAAACGAAGTTTCACAATTACGAAAATAAGGGATAGATAGACAGATAGCATTTTACTTTATTATTTCCGGGAAATAGATAGAGGAGGAATTGCCATGAAGTTAGCACGGAAAATTATCATCGCCCTTATTGCCGGTATCGTTGTCGGACTGATTCTGAACTTGTTTGCCCCGGGAATTTTCGGAGTAGCGGATAAGTACCTGTTCAAGCCGTTGGGAATCATCTTCCTGAACCTCATGAAGATGCTAGTCATCCCGGTCGTTTTCGTTTCCATTGCGCTTGGAACGATTGGCATAGGTGATCCTAAGAAGTTAGGAAGGATTGGCGGGAAGACGTTAGGATATTTCCTGGCTACAACCGCAATCGCCATCGTCATTGCCCTCTCTTTGGCCCTCATGCTGAAGCCGGGTGCAGGAGGGGACTTTGATACGTCAGGCGCGAATTATGAAGCGTCAGAAGCACCGCCTGTCACAGACACGTTGTTAGGTATCATCCCGACGAACCCGATCACTGCAATGGCGGAAGGGAATATGTTGCAGATCATCTTCTTTGCGGCTCTGGTCGGATTCGGGATTGCAATGCTCGGCAATCGGGTGGAGCGAGTCACCGAATTGCTGGAGCAAACTAATGAGCTAATCATGTACCTCATCACCTTTGTCATGAAGTTTGCGCCATACGGAGCTTTCGGCTTGATTGCTTCAGCAGTCGGCAGTCAAGGGTTCGACGCGCTCCGGGCGATGGGAATGTATATGGTTGTTGTCCTAGGCGCTCTTCTTATCCATTCGATCGTCGTCTACGGGGGCTCGGTGTCCTTGATCGGCAAGCGGAATCCGGTCTGGTTCTTTAAAAACTTCTTTCCGGCGCAGGTCGTCGCCTTCAGTACGGCGAGTTCCGCGGCAACGCTCCCGATTTCCATGAAGACCGCGCAGGAGAAGCTGAAAGTGCCTGAATCGATCAGTTCCTTCACTCAATCGTTAGGTGCGACAATCAATATGGACGGAACGGCAATCATGCAGGGGGCGGCAGTTGTTTTCATCGCCCAAGCTTATGGCATTGAACTGTCAATGGGGCAGTTGCTCACCGTCGTCCTCACCGCAGTCCTTGCCAGCATCGGGACGGCTGCTGTGCCTGGCGCAGGACTGATCATGCTGGCGATGGTGTTGACATCTGTCGGCCTGCCTGTCGAAGGAATCGCACTCGTCTTAGGGGTCGACCGACTTCTTGATATGGTACGCACTGCCGTCAACATCACAGGAGATGCAGCATGCGCAGTTGTCGTTGCTCAGACGGAGGGGGTCCTGGGCGATCCTGATGATGACCGGGTACCGGCTAGTACGGGAACCGTCTGAAGGATAGTAAACCGTTCTCGATATGGCGAAGCAAATGAGGCTATAAACCAAAGTGATAAAGGGCAATATGAGTGATGACGAGATTGAACAGGCATAGTCGTTCTGAAGCTGCAAGAAGAGAACTGACTCCTGTCACGAAGGATGAGAAAGATGAAACGGACGATTGTATGGTTTCGAAAAGATTTTCGATTACACGATAACCCTGCTTTATGGGAGGCGGCGAAAGAGGGGATCGTCATTCCTGTCTTCATTTGGTCTGAAGAAGAGAAGCGGGAATATGCGGAAAGTGAAGCATCCTCATGGTGGCTCTATCATTCGGTGGCAACTCTTGAAAAAGGGCTTCAGGCACATGGCTTGAAGCTCTTTATTAAATCCGGAGATGAGTTTGATGCGCTTGTCGAGCTGATGGAAGAAACGGATGCAGAAGCCGTTTATTTCAATGATCGTTATGAGCCTGCCGAGCGGAGCGAGGGGATGAGGATCACGGCGCAGCTCGAATCGATTGGGAAAGAGGTGCAGATATTTCACGGACAGCTCTTATTCAATCCTGAATTAGTGAATAAACTAGGCGAACCTTATAAAGTATTCACTTCTTTTTGGAAAAGGTGTATGCAGGAGGAGGTAGCCCGCCCGCTTCCTGTTCCAGTAGGGATGAAAGGGATAGAGCAGGAAATTGAGACGCTTGCCTTAGATTCATTATGTGTATTGGACAAGAATCCTTGGCATCAGAAATTCGATAAGTATTGGAAACCCGGTGAACAAGCAGCCATTGAACAATGGGAACAATTCTCGGATGATGGCATGTTTTATTACGGAGCGGAAAGAGATTTGATCTCAAGTGGCACCTCCTCCATGCTCTCTCCTTATATTGCTGCAGGCAATATAAGCGTGAAGGCGATGTGGCATTCCGCAAGAAGCATCTATGAGGAAGTGCAGGGCACGTCAGTTCAATCGATCGATACGTTTCTCAAACAGCTTGTATGGCGTGAATTTGCCTATCACCAACTCATCCACTTTCCGGACATCACCCGGATCCCGTTGCGAAAGCAATTTTTGGAGTTCCCTTGGCAAGGCACGGCTGAGCAGCTTATGAAATGGAAAAGGGGACAGACAGGTTATCCGCTCGTCGATGCAGGCATGCGGGAACTTTGGGAGACGGGCGTCATGCATAACCGTGTGCGAATGGTGACCGCGTCGTTTTTAGTCAAGCATCTGCTGATCCCGTGGAGTGAGGGCTATAACTGGTTCAAGCATACCCTCCTCGATTTTGATACCGCCAACAACGCAATGGGGTGGCAGTGGGTAACAGGGTGCGGCATTGACGCTGCCCCTTACTTTAGAATCTTTAACCCGTTCCTACAAAGCGAGAAGTTTGACCCGGATGGCGAATATATACGGAAATGGGTGCCGGAGCTTTCCGGTCTGCAAGTTCCATATATCCATAGACCGTGGGTAGCGCCAACCTCTGTATTGGAGGACGCGGGCATTCAAATGGGCGTGACCTACCCTTCGCCGATTGTCGACCACGCTGCTGCCAGAAAGCGTGCATTAGAGGCTCTTCAACAAGTGAAAGGGAAATAAATATGCTGAAAAGGCAGAGACAAGCACACAGAACAAATGACTAGTGAATTTCCTCGTCCATGGTCGCTCGCCCGTATGTCCCGTCCATTTTTACATGTAATAGATAGGAGGGGGTGAGTGAAGATGATGATGCACCATGGACACTGTGGAGGACATTGTGGAGGGCGTTGCGGAGGACATTGTGGAGGAAGCCACATGCTTCCTATGAACCAAATGCCGCAAATGCAACCATTGCAACCAATCGTATGCCCGACACAATGTCGTTTTAATGACCAATTCTTCCCGGTAGAACAACCGTATATTCATCCGATTGTCAACGTCAATAGGACGCATCCTGTTGTCACGCCGCGGCACTATTTTACGGAGACAACGGAAAACGTAATGGGCGCACCAGTTTATCCTGGTCAAGAGCCTGGTTTCGGTAGAAGGGGCAGAGGCTTCTTCGGCTTCGGGAGAAGAGGGTTTTAATATCCAAACCGCTGTCACCGGCGTCGAGCACATCGACAAGGGGACAGCTTTTTTGTTTTTCAAATCGCGTCGGGGGGAAATTCGGCGCATAGTGCTATCCGCGCTCAAGAAGTGTTGTTCCGCGCTTAAAGCGTTGCTCTCCATGCTCAAAGTACCGCCTCCCATGGCCAAACCCGCAAAAAAAAAGCCGCCCCCGCAATGGAGGCGACTTCAATCTTCAATCTACATTAAAATACCGCGCATCCGGGTGCGCAAATACGATTGCGGACACTGATGCTTCCGGTTCCATCATATATTCTTCCGTCAAATGCACGCCGATGTCTTCCGGCTTCAGCAAACCGAACAGCTTCGACTGGTCTTCGAGGTTCGGACAAGCAGGATAACCGAACGAGAAGCGCTGCCCTTGGTATTTCGCGGCGAACCGGTCGCGCATCGTAAAGTCGGTTGCGTCCGGGAATCCCCATTGGTCCCGGATTTCCTGATGGATGCGCTCAGCGAACCCTTCCGCGAGTTCAAGCGCCGTCGATTGGAACGCATGGCTTTCAAGGAATTTCCCTTCGGCTTTCAACTGGTTCGCAAAATCACGCACGCCGTGTCCTGCCGTCACTTGCATAAGTGCCACATAATCCATTTCACCGCTGTCGACCGTTTTCAAATAGTCGGCGAGGCAGAGGAATGGCTCCTTGCTTTGACGGGGGAATGTGAAGCGCTCGATTTCCGTCTTCGCATCAATCGGATCATAAATGATCACATCGTCGCCGTCCGCCTGTGCGGGGAAGAACTGATATAGGCCAGATGCAGATAAGTTGCCTGACTCGAGGAAACCCGTAACCATTTCGTGAAGCTGCACAGCGCGCGCCTCGCCGTCCGTAAGCATCTTGTCGACATTGCCGCGCAACCCTAAATGATGGCCGATCAACGTCCGCATATTAACGTACGGATATAAATGCGAAACGGAATAATCTCTCAAAACACGCCTGCGCAAATCGGATGGCACGAAAACAGGCGCATCTTCCCGCACCGTCTTCACTGGCCTTGGCAACACTGCAACCGCTGTGTCGCTCGCCGCCCGGATCGCTTCCGACTCGAGGCGCTTCTCCTGCTTCTCGACGAGTTCGTCCAACAATGCCTCCCTGTCGACGCCTTGCAATCGGTTGGCAAGTTCCAACCCTTGCATCGCATCCTTCGCGTAGATGACAGGTCCATCATATTCCGCCGCAATCTTCGTCTCCGTAAATCTACGTGTCAACGCAGCTCCTCCGACCATGACAGGAGTATCAATTCCCGCCGCCTTGAAGTCCTGCGCGGTAATCACCATTTGCTGCGCCGACTTCACAAGCAGACCGGATAGCCCGATAATGTCAGGCTTCTCCTTGCGAATAACGTCAATCAACGTTGCAGGCGTCACTTTGATGCCGATGTCGATGACGCGGTACCCGTTATTGCTCAAAATGATGTCGACTAGATTTTTTCCGATATCATGGACATCCCCTTTGACCGTCGCCAAAATGATCTTCCCTTTACCGGAATCGTCCTCTTTCTTCTCCATGAACTGCTCGAGGAATGAAACCGACGCCTTCATCACTTCCGCGCTTTGCAACACTTCCGCAACGATCAGCTGGTTATCATTGAACAGCCGTCCGACTTCCGACATCCCTTCCATAAGAGGTCCATTAATGACCTCGAGCGGGCTATCGTACATCTTAAGCGCTGCTTCAAGGTCAGGGATCAAGCCTTCCTTCGTCCCTTCGACGACATAATACGCGAGCCTTTCAGGAACCGTCTTCGGAATATCATCCTCGGTTTTCTCCTTCTTTTTATCCCGGTAGAAAGCAGTGAAATCCGCAAGCGTCTGGTCCGTCGTCGTGAACAAAAGATCATTCGCAAGCTTGATTTCATTCTCGGGAATAGAAGCGTACCGTTCCAACTTCTCTGTATTGACGATTGCGTAATCGAGTCCTGCCTGGGTGCAATGATACAAGTACACCGCGTTCAGCACTTCACGGCCGACAGGGGGCAGCCCGAACGAAACGTTGCTGACACCTAGCGTCGTCAAGCAACGAGGCATCTTCTCCTTAATCAGCCGGATGCCTTCGATCGTCTCAACTGCCGACCCGATGTATTGAGCATCACCTGTTCCGACAGGGAATACGAGGGGGTCAAAAATGATATCTTCAGGAGCGATTCCCCATTTGTTCACAAGCAGATCATAGGAACGTTCCGCGACTTCGAGCTTCCGTTCGCGCGACACCGCCATTCCGATTTCATCGATTGTCCCGACGACGACAGCCGCACCAAACTTTTTCACAAGAGGGAGAACCGCATCGAATCGCTCTTCTCCATCCTCTAAGTTGATGGAGTTGATGATTGCTTTTCCTTGGGAGAATTTCAACGCCTCTTCAATGACATTTTCATCCGTCGAGTCAATGACGAGTGGCACTTTCACCTTCTTGACGACTTCCTGCATGAACTTCTTCATGTCTTCAAGCTCATCCCGATCCGGATTTGCAAGGCAGATATCTAGTACATGGGCTCCGCCGCGCACTTGCGCACGCGCAACCTCCGCCGCCTCTTCGAATTTTTCTTCGACGATCAGCCGTTTGAACTTCCTTGACCCGATGACGTTCGTCCGCTCGCCGATCAACAGCGGTCGCATCGATGACTCATACAATAACGGTTCGATGCCTGAAACGGCGTGCTCATGCCCGTTTTCAGGTTTTTGGCGCGGGGCGAGGCCGTCAACCGCTTCCCGTAGCGCTCGGATATGGTCAGGCGTCGTTCCGCAACAGCCACCGACCATATTCAGCCAACCTTTTTCCGCAAATCCTTTCAGCTTCAATGATAAGGATTCAGGTGATTCATGGTAATGACCTTCCTCGTCCGGCAAGCCCGCGTTCGGGTAGCAAGTAACAAAGCTTGTCGCCAAATCGGAAAGAGAGCGCAGATGATCGGTCATGAATTCCGGCCCTGTCGCACAGTTCAATCCGACTGACAGCGGCTTGATATGTTCGATTGAAATATAGAAAGCTTCGATGCTTTGACCGGCCAACGTCGTTCCCATCGGCTCGATCGTTCCCGAAATCATTACAGGTAGCTCGATGCCCGTTTCGTCAAACGCTCGCTTGATTCCAATCGTTCCCGCTTTCACATTGAGCATGTCTTGGCTCGTTTCCATTAATAAAAGATCTGCACCGCCCTCAATTAATGCTTTTGCTTGGACGTAGAAATCGTCGGAAAGCTTATCGAAAGTAATGCCCCCTGTGACGGAAAGCGTCTTTGTTGTCGGACCGATTGCACCGGCGACGAAACGCGGCCACTCTGGTGTCGAGAAGTCGGCTGCACACTTTTTCGCGATTTCCACAGCCTTTTTATTAATTTCAGAAGCCTTATGGCCGAGGCTGAATTCGTCCAGTACGAGGGGGGTGCCCCCGAACGTGTTCGTGCAGATGATATCCGCTCCCGCCTCCAAGTAGGAACGGTGGATCCGGTCCAAAATATCAGGCCGTAAAATGTTCAGATATTCGTTGCACCCGTCATATTCCTCTCCGCCGAAATCGTCTTCTGAGAGGTCCTCCGCTTGCAACATTGTGCCCATCGCTCCGTCTATGATGAGGATTCTGTTTTTCAGTTGTTGTTCGATTGGGTGTTTAGGCATGGACAAACTTCCTCTCCTTTTCCGCGTCTAACTCTTTAATATGGGTGATCAGTTCCAATGACATGTCGTACCGCAGGAACGGTGTAATGATGTAGATGCCATTGAAAAGCTCCGCTGCCGTGTCGATCAGTTCCTTCGCGATTTTGATGCCTTCCGCGGTCGCTTTCTCGCGGTCTTCGCCGCAGGCAGCCATCCGTTCCAGCACCTCTTCGGATAGCTTGATGCCCGGCACTTCGTGATGTAGGAATTCAGCATTCCGTATACCCGTAAGCGGCATGATGCCGATGAAGATCGGCGTATCCAAATGCTTTGTAGCCTCATGTATATCAACGATCTTCTCTTTCGTATAAACCGGCTGTGTAATGAAATAATCCGCCCCGCATTCGATTTTCTTCTCGAGCCGCTGGACAGCGCGGTCGAGGACGCGGACGTTTGGATTGAAAGCCGCTGCGACCGAGAACTTCGCTTTTTTACGTAGCGGCTTTCCTGTGAAGGAAATCCCTTCGTTCAGCTGTTTGATGAGCTGCAGCAATTCCATGCTGGAGACATCATAGACGCTAGTCGCTCCAGGGAAATCGCCAACCTTTGTCGGGTCGCCTGTGACGGCAAGGATATCATGAATTCCTAGGGCGTCGAGCCCCATCAAATGGGATTGCAGACCGATCAAGTTATGATCGCGGCACGTTAAGTGGACGAGCGGCCGAACGTGATGCTCATGTTTCAACATCGATCCCATCGCCATATTGCTGATGCGAGGGGAGGCGAGGGAATTGTCCGCCAATGTGACGGCATCCACGCCGGCTGCATGCAATTCGTTAGCGCCTACGAAATACTTTTCCGTCTCCAAATGGCGTGGCGTATCGAGTTCCACGATAATTGTCCGTTCTGTTTTCGCTTTGATGTGGAGCGGCTCGTGTTTTGCAGGCTCCGCTTCCCGGATGATGATCGGCTTCTGCGGCGTGACGGTCTTCTCTGTCACTGGCTTCAGTCCAGCCAATTGCTTTTTCGCAGCGGCGATATGCTTCGGTGTCGTTCCGCAGCACCCGCCAATCAGACGGACGCCTTCATTCCGAAGGAGCGCGGCTGCGCGGCCGAAATAATCAGCCTCGGACGCGTAAACGATTCGACCATCCTCAACATCTAGCAAACTTGCATTTGGTGCGGCGGACAAAAATGCACGATCCGGTATCGTCACTTTTTCAAATGCCTGGATTGTATGGAAAGGACCTAGTCGGCAATTGACACCGACGATATCCGCTCCCAGCGTTTCCAGCTGATGAAGCGCGTCATTCAGATGCATCCCGTTTTGCAATACGCCCGGCTCATCCATTGCGACTTGCGCAATAAGTGGTAGATCCGTCAGTTTCCGCAGCTCGGTGACGACTGTCGATAACTCTTCAAAGTCATAATATGTTTCCAGCAATAGTCCGTCGGGATCGCCTGAAAGCAAGGCGTCTGCCTGCTCACGGACCATCGTCAGCACTTCGGCAAGCGATGCATCGCTTTTCCTTATTCCGCGCAGTCCTCCGATCGTCCCAAGCACATATTGATTGCCGGGTTCCGCAGCGCGCTTCGCAATTCGAATCGCCGCCTCGTTGAGTTCCTTCACCCGGTTCTCCATTCCATAACGGGCAAGCTTCAAGGAATTGGCGCCATATGTATTCGTCTGGATGATATCCGCTCCTGCGTCGATATATTCGCGATGGATTTTCTCAATGATTTCAGGCTTCTCGACGTTCAATTCCTCATAACTGAAGTCGATGCCGTATGAATAGAGCAACGTCCCCATCGCACCGTCCGCCACCAGTACGTTATCTTTCAACCGATCAAGCAATCTCATAAGAAATCATCCTTTCTTCATTCGAAGTCCCGAACCTGCGTCATCAAGCCTGTAAAAACGCATAAATCGCAAAACGGACGCATAAATCCACACAGACACGCATAAATCCAAAAATCTACGCATAAACGTCTTCAAAAACGCATAAATCCAGAAACTCACGCATAACCTCATCTTACCAAGACGAAAAATTTAGACTGCAATGAAAAATAAAAAAGCCTTCGTTAAAAAAGAAGGCTTTCAAGCGAATGCTCGCTCCTTCTCATCTGCCAAGCCGAAACAGGCCTGCTGGAATTAGCACCTGACCGTAACCGGCTGGTTGCTGAAGCTTCGACGGGCCAGTCCCTCAGCTTCTCTTGATAAGAATTAAATATGCAGTTGTTTGAATAATTTAAAACATCATATCGTTAAATGTTTGATACGTCAATAGTCAAATTATGATAGAATCGGCATATGAACTTAAAATAGAAGGTGAATACGTTGAGGATTTTCAAATTTTCCATTCCGATCGCACTTCTTGTTGCCGGGATTTCCTGGTGGATGCTCCATAAAAACTTTCAGGAAGTTCCAGGGACTTCCAGAGTTTGGATAACAGTAGGCGCAGCTATATTAAGTGGAATCATTGCCCATTTTTTATTTCCGAAAAGTGAAGACGAAGAACGATAAGTCATTATGGACTGCCACCAAAAGTAGAAATCCTACTTTTAGTGGCAGTTTTTTTAATTAAGGAAACCCCGCGTCCAAAGCAAGCCGCTTTGCTTCCAAAGAAGCCACTCCTGCGTCCAAAGCGGACCACCTCGCGTCCAAAGCAAGCCGTCTAGTTTCGTTGGTTAACTCAAAATAAATATAGGTTGACACAAATTGAGTTAACTTTTATTCTATTTACGATAACTAAAATTATGAGGTGGATTATGACAACAGCTACAGTGAAAACAAAAAGCGGGATGAGTGCGCTCAGTCTCGTCTATTGCGGGATGTTTGCGGCATTGATGATGATCGGGGCGAATATTACATTTTTTGTGCCGTTCCTCGTTGTTGGTGGGGTTCCGATAACGCTGCAAACCTTCTTCGCCGTCTTGGCGGGTCTCCTTCTTGGAAGCCGGCTCGGTGCAATTTCCATGACGGTTTACATGGCGCTCGGCTTGGTAGGCGCGCCGGTTTTCGCAAAATTCCATGGGGGCTTCGGAGCAATTCTTCTTCCGACATTCGGCTTCATCGTCTCATTCATCCTTGTCGCGTACGTAGTAGGGAAAATTGTCGAAAAGAACGGTAGTTTGCGCAGTTATGTCATCGCGGCTCTTGTAGGACTCGTCGTAAATTATGTCATCGGCACGAACTGGATGTACTTTGCATACAAGCTATGGGCCGCTGCGCCGGACGCATTTACGTATAAGGTGGCATGGCTTTGGATGGTGCCTCCACTGCCGAAAGACATTCTGCTCTCGGTTCTCGCGGGGATTTTCGGTCACCGGATGTATAAGGTTCTAAGAATAAGGCGTGCACTTTAATATGTACAAAACTGGCTATCTGCAATGTGGAGCTTCCACAGATGCAGATAGTTTTTTTATGGAATCCACCAATAAAACGAATCGTTTGGCATTCTCATCCGTATAGTAGAGGGGGATTAATTTCAAAAGAAGAGAGTGTTCATATGATAAATTTATTGCTGTTTTCATTGGTCGTTGGCATCGTTGCCGCAATGATCATCATGCCGTTGACATCCACTACTACAGAAGGGCAACCCGCCTTTAATCGGATCGGAGCGCTTTCTGCAACAGTCGCAGCCGTGGCAGTGCTCACGTTCGGCCTTTATTACGTCACGAATCTCGACCGGAACTGGACGTCGGTGTGGGCGCTGGCTCTCATCGCTACTCTAGCGGGCGCCGTGCTTTCAACCGGGAGGGAAAGAAGTGCCAAGGTAATCCTGTTTTTAGCGGCATTGGCGGGAAGTGCGTTCATCCTAAGTGCGCCACTTTTCAATGCGAATGAAAAATACAAAGCAGTCGAAATGGATCAGCAAGTGGAAATCAAGGCGTTCGACGAAACGAAGACGCCAGCAAGCGTTCCACCAAAATTCGCCCGGAATAAAATGAAGAAGGCGTTCGGTCAAGTGCCGAATACGAGCTATTATGAGCTAGGCAACTTACAAATCCAAAAAGTCGATGGGAAATTCGTTTACATCGCGCCTGTCGAATTCTCGGGCTTCTTCAAATGGATAAACGGAAAGACTACTCCAGGATATTTCACGATGAGCGCGACCGATTCGGCGGACAATCCAAAGTTCGTCAAGACGGAAATGTCGTATACACCATCATCGTTCTTCCACAAACAAGTAGAACGCCATATGCGGATGGCGATGCCGGATCTCATCTTTTACGGGGATGTACAACTTGAAATCGATGATGAAGGAAAGCCGCATTATATCCGTTCCTATGGGCATTTTATTACAGCAAGAAATGGATTTGATGTCCAAGGGATCGTCATGGTCGACCCTGCTTCCGGGGAAGTGAGCCGATACCCGCTTTCGCAAGTCCCTGAATTCATCGATGGAGCGGTTTCACCTGAGGCAGTCAGTCTCCAAAACAGTTATTTCGGAAAATACGTCCACGGATTCTGGAATTCGATTGTCGGGAAGAAAGATGTGAAGCTTCCTTCGGACGAAGGGACGGAATCGAATGTTAGCCCGGTGTTTGACGAAAACGGGCATATGTATTACTTCACCGATTTCACAAGCCCGAAAGAAGGAGTCGACTCGATGTTAGGCTATGCATTGACGGATGGTCGCACCGGCGAGGCGACGTATTATACCGGCAATCTGGAAGAGTCGTATATGGATTCCCAAGGTGCTCTTCAAATTATCGAAAAGAAATTCATCGAAAAGAAATGGGCCGGGGAAATGCCGGTGCTCTATAACTTTTACGGGGAAGCGAGCTGGCTGACGCCTGTTCTGGATTCAAACGGCTTCCTACAAAACTATTTCATCGTGTCGGCGGCAAACCCGGAAATTTCCGTTTTCGCCAATTCGCCGAACGAAGCATTAAGACTTTATAAAACAGCACTACAACGTGGCGGTAGCACAGTCGACGGCAGTTCGAATGCCGAGGAAGGAAAAGCGTCTGTCAACGTTGTCCGTGTCTACAAGGAACGCGCCGGCGACTTTACAATCGTGTCCATCCTTGCCGACGACGGCCGGAACTATATCGTCTCCACCGAAGCTGTTCCGCTCGCCATTTACATCCAGGAAGGTGACCATCTAACAATCACCTATTTTGAAACTGGCGAACTTTTCCTGCCGGTCAAGGAAATGAAAAACAGTACAATAGAATAAAATAAAGGCGGCTTCCGGAATTTCGGAGGCTGCCTTTTATGCGTCTTTACGAGCGTTTATGAGTAATTTTACCGATTTATGCGTCTTTTATAGCAATTATGCGCTTCTGCAACGCTTTATGGACTTTCCCAACGATTTATGAGCATTGCGAACATTTTATGCTTTTTTGGAAGCTCATAATTGTCCTTACTTTACTTCATTCCAATAATATCGATACATTCTCTGCCAAGTCGTATCGATTATTGTTAAATATCCCATCCTGTATAAATAAGAGTTTGTACAAATGGATAGACTCCGTTAACTTGCAT
Source organism: Sporosarcina luteola (assembly GCF_023715245.1). Taxonomy (GTDB): domain Bacteria; phylum Bacillota; class Bacilli; order Bacillales_A; family Planococcaceae; genus Sporosarcina; species Sporosarcina luteola_C. The sequence goes on along the minus strand of NZ_JAMBNV010000002.1, from coordinate 230,073 downwards.
ATCAATTGCACGCAGAATGTATTTTCATGTACAATTAAGTCAAAGATAGTCAAAGTCAATGACTTATCACCGGAAGAAAAGAGGTGACATCATGCGAAACATTTCCGACATTATTGAAGGATATTTAAAGGCCATTATCGAAAAAGAAGATAGCGGGACGATTGAAATCAAACGGAGTGAAGTGGCAGAAAAATTTCAGTGCGTGCCTTCGCAAATAAATTATGTCATCAACACACGATTTACCGTGGAGCGCGGCTATGCCGTCGAATCGAAGCGGGGCGGCGGAGGCTATATCCGGATTTACCGAGTCCAAACGAATTCGCATAAGGAATTGATTGAACATATTTTAGAAGGAATCCAACAAGGCGCGACATACACGATGGCCGAAGGGATCATTTACAGGCTGTTGAATGAAGAAGTTGTTTCGGAGAGGGAGGCAAGGATCATCCTAGCAGCAGTGGACAGGACGACTCTACATTACCCACTGCCTGAACGTGACATGATCCGGGGACGGATTTTGCAGGCGATGCTCCAAACGCTTATCTACAGACAGCTTGATTAGAAATCAACGAATACGAGGTGGCAGACAATGCTATGCGACAATTGCAAAGAACGGCCGGCTTCCGTGATTTTTACCCAGGAGGGAATGGGCGGGTCGGCGGAACGCCATCTATGCGAGAAATGTGCGTTTCAAACACAAGTGTTTCATTTTGATCCAAGTCAGGAACCGTTGTCGATTCAGCAATTCCTTTCACACTGGTTCAGCGGGAGTGAATCGATCCAGCCTTTTCAGCAGTCAAGGGACAGTATGCCGGACGGACCGATTTGCCCCGACTGCAAACTGACGTTCAGAAAATTCCTCGACATCGGAAAGTTCGGCTGTCCGACGTGCTATGACACGTTCAGGGGACAACTGCCGCGCGTTTTCAGCAAGCTCCATAATGGGCACACGACCCATGTAGGAAAAATCCCGGATTCCTTCAACGAACGATTCGCCTTGAAGAAAAAGGTCGAGGAAATCCGTTCGAAAATGCAGGAAGCGATTGAGATGGAACGATTTGAGGATGCCGCCGCATTGAGGGACGAAGCGAATGCGCTAAAAGAGCGTTTGGCGGAGTGCGGCAATGGAGGTGATGGCAGCGATGTCAATTAATAAATTCATGAAAGGCGCAGTTACAGGCTGGATGACGTCGCATGGGGAGCACTCGGATATCGTCATGTCGACGAGGATCCGCTTGGCCCGGAATTTAAGGGGATTCCGATTCCCAATCGCGTTCACGGCCGATGAGGCGGAGAAAGTCGATTCGCAAGTTTCGGCTGCCTTGCTTACTTCCGACGAAAAAGGGTATGCCTATATGAAGATGTCGGAGCTTCCCGGTCTTGAAAGGCAAGTGCTCATTGAGAAGCATTTAGTCAGTCCACAATTGACGGATGTGAAGCGACACGGCGCGGTCATCCTGTCCGAAGACGAGACGCTGAGTATCATGTTGAACGAAGAGGACCATATCCGCATCCAATGCATCTATCCAGGCTTTCAGTTGGAAAATGCATATGATCATGCAGACTCAGTCGACAACTATTTGGAAAATAAGCTCCCTTATGCCTTCGACGAGGATTTCGGCTACTTGACGAGCTGTCCGTCAAACACAGGTACAGGCATGCGAGCGTCCGTCATGATGCATTTGCCGGCTTTGACAATTACAAAGCAGATCGAGCGCATCATTCCGGCAATTGCAAGGCTAGGGATGATCGTCCGGGGAAGCTACGGAGAGGGCAGCGAAGCACCGGGCAACATTTATCAGGTTTCGAATCAGACGACTTTGGGCAAACCGGAGAAAGAGATCCTTTCCGATTTGAAAAATGTTGCGCTTAGGCTTATCGCACATGAGAGGCGCTCACGAGAACTCCTCCTTTCCAAATCACGAGTAGCTTTGGAGAACAAGCTTTTCCGATCGCTCGGCATCATTTCGTATGCAAGACTCCTGCCATCAGGGGAAGCGGCCCGTTGCCTTTCGGATGTCCGTCTAGGCATCGATCTGGGCATCATTGAAGATGTGGATATGTCCATCTTGAATGAATTGATGATCTTCATGCAACCTGGTTTCCTTCAGCAATATGCCGAAGCAGATTTGACAGCGGAGGAAAGAGATATATTCAGAGCCGATCTTTTCAGGGAACGGCTGCGTTCTGAACAACAAACCAATGAAAATAATAAAGAAAACTGAGCAATACTTTTGCAACGGATTTTTCTTTTTATTATACTTACGTCAAAGATGGTCAAAGTCAATTTAGTGGAATTGGATTGCTTCTTGATCCATAGGAATAGAGTAAGAGGAATTCCTATTCCGCACTTTAGGTAGTGGGGACAGGATGGACGTTACTTATAGAAGGAGTGGAATTGAATATGATGTTCAATCGTTTTACACAGCGGGCACAAAAGGTCCTACAGCTTGCACAGGAAGAAGCAATCAGACTGAAACATGAATCCATCGGTACCGAGCATATTTTATTGGGACTCATACGGGAAGGCGGCGGCATCGCTGCGAAAGCATTGGAAGCGATCGACATCAGTTTCGATACGATTGAAAAAGGGGTGGAAAGCCTCGTCGGTTCCGGATCGAAGGAAGTCGGACCGATTGTTCATTACACGCCAAGAGCAAAAAAGGTCATCGAGCTTTCTGTTGATGAATCAAGGAAGCTCGGCCATTCGTATATCGGCACTGAGCATATTTTGCTTGCGCTCATCCGTGAAGGGGAAGGCGTGGCTGCCCGTGTATTAAATAATGCGGGAGTCAGCTTAAACCGCGCAAGGCAGCAAGTGCTCCAATTGCTCGGAAGCAATGACAGCTCTGTCGGCAATCAAGGCACTTCATCATCCGCATCTACACCGACACTCGACAGCCTTGCCCGCGATTTGACGGAAGTGGCACGTGAAGGGACGCTTGACCCGGTCATCGGCCGCAGCAAGGAGATCACACGTGTGATCGAAGTATTGGCTCGCCGTACGAAGAACAACCCTGTACTAATTGGAGAGCCGGGTGTCGGTAAAACTGCAATTGCGGAAGGGCTTGCGCTTCAAATCGTTAATAATGAAGTTCCTGAAATCCTGCGTGATAAACGCGTCATGACATTGGATATGGGTACGGTCGTTGCGGGTACGAAATACCGCGGCGAGTTCGAGGACCGCATGAAGAAAGTGATGGAGGAGATCCGTCAGGCTGGCAATATCATTCTATTCATTGATGAATTGCATACACTGATTGGCGCTGGAGGAGCTGAAGGGGCGATCGATGCATCCAACATCCTGAAACCGTCGCTTGCCCGCGGGGAATTACAATGCATCGGGGCGACGACGCTTGATGAATACCGTAAATATATCGAAAAAGACGCAGCTCTCGAAAGACGTTTCCAACCGATTCAAGTCGATGAACCGACTGTCGAAGAAACGATTTTGATCATCAAGGGCTTGCGCGATCGATATGAAGCGCATCACCGTGTGAAAATTACGGATGAAGCAATAGATGCGGCTGCGAAGATGTCGGATCGATACATTTCTGACCGTTTCCTGCCAGACAAAGCGATTGACTTGATCGATGAAGCGGGATCGAAAGTACGTCTCCGTTCATATACGACACCTCCGAATTTGAAGGAGCTTGAAGCAAGACTTGAAGCGATTCGCCACGAAAAGAATGCCGCGGTGCAAAGCCAGGAATTCGAAAAGGCGGCATCATTCCGCGATAAAGAGCAGAAAATGAAAGAAGAGCTCGAAAAGACCAAGACGGAATGGAAAGAGAAGCAAGGGAAAAAGGAATCTGAAGTGACAGTGAACGACATTGCGGAAGTAGTCGCAATGTGGACGGGAGTTCCAGTAGCGAAGATCGCGGAAACGGAAACTGCCAAGTTGTTGAACATGGAAGAACTTCTGCATGAACGCGTTATCGGGCAGAAGGAAGCCGTAACAGCAATTTCACGAGCGATCAGGAGAGCCCGTGCAGGATTGAAGGATCCGAAGCGGCCAATCGGCTCATTCATCTTCCTCGGACCTACTGGTGTCGGGAAGACTGAGCTTGCAAGGGCGCTTGCGGAAGCGATGTTCGGGGATGAAGATGCGATGATCCGCATCGATATGTCCGAGTATATGGAGAAGCATGCGACGTCGCGTCTTGTCGGTTCGCCTCCAGGGTACGTCGGTTATGAAGAAGGCGGTCAATTGACTGAAAAAGTCCGCAGGAAGCCATATTCAGTCGTCCTGCTTGATGAGATTGAAAAGGCGCATCCTGATGTCTTCAATATTCTACTGCAAGTACTTGAGGATGGAAGATTGACGGATTCAAAAGGTCGCACAGTCGATTTCCGTAATACCGTCGTCATCATGACGTCCAACGTCGGGGCGGAAACATTGAAATCGAATCGTTACGTCGGCTTCAATCTGCAAGACGGAGAACGCGATTATGAAGGCATGAAATCGACGATGCTTGAGGCGTTGAAAAAAGCGTTCCGTCCGGAGTTCCTGAACCGTGTCGATGAAATGATTGTCTTCCACTCGCTTGAGAAGGAACACTTGCGTGAAATCGTCTCTCTCATGTCAAACGAGTTGACGAAGCGTCTTGCGGAGCAGGATATTACGCTTGAGTTGACGGATGAAGCGAAACACAAAATCTCCGAAGTGGGATACGATCCGGATTACGGTGCACGACCGTTGCGCCGGGCTTTGCAGAAACATGTCGAAGACCGTCTCTCGGAAGAGTTGTTGAGCGGAACAGTGCTCACAGGCGGAAAAGTAATCGTCGATGTAGAGGAAGGCGAGTTCGTCGTCAAGACGGATCGCGTAGCAGTGACAGAAAATCAATAATAGGATGGCCCTCCCGTAGAGTTCGCTATCTACGGGAAAGGGCTGTCCTTTTCGTATATGGAGGTACATATGGCAAAGCGGAAAACGAAATTCATGTGCAGGGACTGTGGGTACGAATCGCCGAAATGGATGGGAAGATGTCCGGGCTGCGGCGAGTGGAATACAATGGACGAGGAAGTCGAAATTGTAAGCAAGGGTCCGCGCGGGGCTTTTAAGCACACGGAGAACATCCAACAGAAAGCGATGCCGATCAGCGCGATTGAAACAATGGAGGAACCGAGGGTCAAGACGGAGCTTGGAGAACTGAATCGGGTGCTCGGCGGCGGGATCGTCCCGGGTTCGCTCATCTTGATCGGCGGGGATCCGGGCATAGGGAAATCGACGTTGCTGCTACAAGTGTCTTCCCTTCTCGCCAATCAAAAACAGCGCGTCCTTTACATATCTGGTGAGGAATCCATCAGACAGACAAAGCTGCGCGCTGAACGTCTCGGTGTTGCGTCGGATGAACTTTATATTTATGCGGAGACGGATTTGGCGAAGATACATGAAACGATCAATGACGTGCAACCGAAATTTGTCATTGCCGACTCGATCCAGACAATCCACCATCCCGAAGTCACATCCGCTCCAGGCAGTGTTTCGCAAGTGCGGGAATGTACGGCTGAGCTGATGCGTATCGCAAAGACGCAAAACATCGCCATTTTCATTGTTGGCCATGTGACGAAAGACGGACAAATTGCAGGTCCACGCCTTCTCGAGCATATGGTGGATACTGTCCTCTATTTTGAGGGGGAGCGGCATCATACGTACCGGATCTTGCGAAGTGTGAAGAACCGCTTCGGCTCGACGAATGAAATTGCGATTTTCGAGATGTTGCAATCCGGCTTGAAGGAAGTTTTGAATCCGTCCGAACTGTTCCTGCGGGAGAGGTCTCAGGGAGGTGCAGGATCGACCGTCGTCGCCTCGATGGAAGGGACCCGTCCAATCCTCGTCGAAATCCAGGCGCTCATAACTCCGTCAAGCTTCAATTACCCGAAGAGGATGGCAACCGGGATCGATCAGAACCGCGTTTCGCTCTTGATGGCTGTTCTGGAAAAACGGATGGGCATGCTTTTACAAGCGCAGGACGCCTATATTAAGGTTGCTGGCGGCGTAAAGCTGGATGAACCGGCGATCGATTTGGCTGTCCTCGTCAGCATCGTTTCGAGCTACCGGGATGCGGCGGCAGGAGCTACCGACTGCTTCATTGGCGAAGTGGGGTTGACGGGCGAAGTGCGCCGTGTTTCACGCATAGAACAGCGGGTAACGGAGGCGGCGAAACTCGGGTTCGAAAAAGTCGTCATTCCATCATCGAATATCGGCGGGTGGGATTTTCCGGAAGGGATTCAAGTCGTTGGCGTCGAAACGATAAGTGAGGCATTAAACATCGCATTTTCGTAAAAAAATGAAAAGGGATGGGACTTTTTAAAGGGAGTCCTATTCCCCTAATTTTGCGATGCAAGGAACTTCACTATCTTTTGTGTGTCCTATACTTGTCGGAAAAACATTGAGTTTGATGGCTCAAAACGGCGAAGGGCATGGAAAACGTGTATAGTTATCAGTAACAGAATGGAGGTGTTGTACATGTTGAAAAGAGTAGTTCAAGCTGGACTGCTGCTGATCGGAGGAACACTCGGCGTATTATTTTTACCGTATTTATTCACTTTATCTTCCTTTACTTCAAAGCCGATGATTGATAATCCTTACGTAGCTGCTGTCCTAGGGGCGATCGTGTTATATTTGCTAAGCCTTTTCATCGCGGATCCGATTGTGAATTTCATTAAGTGGATGGAAGACCGTCTATTGAAGGCTCCTATCTTCGATTTATTATTCGGAACGATCGGTCTGATGGTCGGTTTGAGTGTCGCTTTTCTCGTCAGCTTCGGGTTGAGCAGTGTAGAGATTCCTATTATTACGTCCATTCTGCCTGTCCTTCTTTCAATCCTTCTCGGATATCTAGGTTTCCAGGTTGGATTTAAAAAACGTGAAGAATTTTCCCACGCCATTTTTGCGGCACGGAATAGCAATCCGAAAAAGAGGGATGGCGGGGAAGGTGTAGCACTGCAGGATGCTAAGATCCATAAAATCCTGGATACGAGTGTCATTATTGACGGAAGGATTGCAGATATCGCGTCAACGGGATTTCTGGAAGGGCTTCTCGTCGTACCGCAATTTGTATTGACAGAGCTGCAACATATCGCCGATTCATCCGATTCATTGAAACGTACTAAAGGGCGGCGTGGGCTTGATGTCCTGAAGCGTTTGCAGACGGATGACGGACCGAGCATATTGATTACTGACGAAGATTTCGCGGACGTTGCGGAAGTGGACCTGAAGCTTGTCCGTCTCGCGAAAAGCATGAACGGCCATGTTGTGACAAACGATTTCAACTTGAATAAAGTGGCGGATCTGCACGGTGTAGCAGTTTTGAACATCAATGATCTAGCCAATGCGGTGAAGCCTGTCGTCATCCCCGGTGAGGAGATGCATGTCGTCGTCATAAAGGATGGCAAGGAGCATAATCAGGGCGTCGCGTATTTGGATGACGGCACGATGATCGTCATTGAAGATGGCAGAATGCATATCGGCAATGCGATTGATGTCGTTGTCACGAGCGTGCTGCAGACCTCCGCTGGCCGGATGATTTTCGCGAAGCCGAAGAACGGCAAAACTGCAAAGGCGCATTAACAGGCGCATTGATGAAGAAAGCTGAGGAACGATGATGAAGACATATACAGTGATGCTCCCGGCAGCGGGGAGCGGACGGCGTATGGGTGCCGGGTTCAACAAGCTGTTTTTGGAGATGGCGGGCAAGCCGATTCTCATACACACTTTGGATGTGTTCGAACAGGATCCCGATTGCGCGGGGATGATTCTCTCCGTAAAGGACGAGGAAAAGCTTCATATCGAAGAAATGCTCGAGCGTTTCGGTATTACGAAAGTGGCTGCACTCGTTGAAGGTGGAGTGGAGCGGCAGCAAAGCGTTGCGGCTTGCATCAATGCTCATACAGAGGGAGGGGTCGTCCTCGTGCATGATGCGGCGAGGCCATTCATTAACCTGGATGTCATCCGTGAGCTTGTGGACGTAGCCCAAGAACATGGCGCCGCAATCGCAGGTGTCCAAGTGAAGGATACGATGAAGGTTGCACCAGGCGGCATCGTCGAAGAGACAGTGGACCGTTCGAAGCTCTGGGCGATCCAGACGCCGCAAGCGTTCCGCTACGACCTCTTGAAGGAAGCGTCCGAGAAAGCCGAATCTGAAGGGTTCCTCGGGACGGATGAATCGATGATCGTCGAACGGCTGGGACACCCGGTTAGAGTTGTAGAAAGTACGTATGACAATATTAAAATGACGACGAAGGAGGATCTCCTGTTTGGCGAGGTCCTCTTGAAACAGAGACGGCAGGAGGATTTCCAATGATTCGGATAGGACAAGGGTTTGATGTACATCAATTTGAGGAAGGTCGGCCATTGATCATCGGCGGCATTACCATTCCTTACGAAAGAGGATTGACGGGGCATTCCGACGCGGACGTCCTATTGCATACAGTGACAGATGCCGCGCTTGGCGCAATCGGGGAAGGGGATATCGGCAGGCACTTCCCGGATACGGATGAGGCGTTCAAAGATGCGGATTCGGCGGTCCTTCTTCAAAAAGTATGGGAAATCGTAGAGTCGAAAGGCTATCGTTTGGGCAATATCGATTGCACGATCATGGCGCAGAGACCGAAAATGGCGCCGCATATCGAGACGATCCGCGCACGCATTGCAGAATTGCTGAATGCAGATACAACGCAGGTGAATGTCAAGGCGACAACAACCGAAAAACTTGGATTCGTCGGCAGGGAAGAAGGGATCGCCTCAATGGCTACCATCCTTCTCATGAAAGATTGAGCCCTTTCAAATTGGACGAAGCAGTGATAAAATGACACTTGAATTAATCAAGAACGGAGATGCACTCAAATGACAACAGAAGTACGTGTACGTTATGCGCCGAGTCCGACCGGCCATTTACATATCGGCGGAGCCCGGACAGCATTGTTCAATTATCTTTTTGCAAAGCATCATGACGGAAAATTCATCATCCGCATCGAAGATACCGACACGGAACGGAATATCGAAGCAGGCGAACTATCCCAGCTGGATAACCTGAAATGGTTGGGGATCCATCATGACGAGTCCGTCGATATCGGCGGGGAATATGGTCCTTACCGTCAGATGGAACGCCTTGATCTCTACACGAAATATGCGCAGGATATGCTCGACGGTGGGCATGCCTACAAATGTTTCTGTACGACGGAGGAGTTGGAGGCGGAGCGTGAAAAGCAGAAGGCTTCCGGAATCGCAGCGCCGATGTATGGCGGGACTTGCCGTCATCTGACTGCCGAAGAAGTTGCCGAAAAGGAAGCTTCGGGCATGCCTTACACGATTCGCATGCGCGTACCTGAAAACGTAACCTATACGGTGGATGACCTCGTCCGTGGCGAAGTGGCGTTCGAATCGAAAGACGTCGGCGACTGGGTGCTTGTAAAAGCAAACGGCATCCCGACATATAACTTCGCGGTTGTCATCGATGACCATCTGATGAAAATCTCGCATGTCTTCCGTGGTGAGGAGCACTTGACGAATACGCCTAAGCAATTGATGGTGTACGATGTATTCGGCTGGGAGTATCCGCGCTTCGGACATATGACGTTAATCGTCAATGAAGAGCGGAAAAAGCTTTCAAAGCGGGATGAATCAATCATCCAATTCATTTCCCAGTACAAGGACCTCGGTTATTTGCCGGAAGCGATGTTCAACTTCTTCGCGTTGCTCGGTTGGTCGCCAGGCGGAGAAGAAGAGATTTTCACGCAGGATGAATTGATCAAGCTTTTCGACGAAAGCCGCCTTTCCAAATCGCCGTCCATGTTCGATAAGACGAAGCTTACGTGGATGAATAACCAATACGTGAAGAAGCTCAGCTTGGATGAAGTGATTGAATTGACATTGCCGCATCTTCAAGCAGCAGGACGTGTTAGCGAAGAGATGACGGAAGAGCAACGCAACTGGGTGCACGATCTGATCGCCCTTTACCAGGCGCAGTTGAGCTATGGAGCGGAAATCGTCGAATTGACCGCCCAATTCTTCAATGATCATATTGAATATGATGAACAATCCAAGGAGATCCTATCGGGTGAGCAAGTACCGGAAGTGATGGCATCCTTCCAACGCCAGTTATCCGCCCTTGAGTCATTTGATCCTGCTTCAATTAAAGCAGCGATCAAAGAGGTGCAAAAGGAAACGGGTCATAAAGGGAAGAATCTCTTCATGCCGATCCGTGTGGTAACGACAGGACAGACGCACGGTCCGGAATTGCCGGATTCCATCGCATTGATTGGCAAGGAGAAAGCGATTGAACGGGTTTCGAAATTTGCTCAGGCGTAATTGATTTAGTTGACTTTAGACATTTTCTAGGTACAATTAACGTACATTCATTTAAAAGAACGAAAGCTTTGATAAGGAGAAGTACACATCGCATGCTCTTCAGAGAGGGTCATCATCGGCTGTAAGTGACCTGTGCCTCTGCAATGTGGAAATGCCCCTTTGAGCGCCGTGCCGAACGAAGAAGTAGGCCGGACGCATCGCCAGCGTTAGAGGCGTCAAGCGGGAAGGGGATTAAACCCTTCCAAGCGGAGTGGAACCGCGCATTCGATTGCGTCTCTGTCTAGTTATGGACAGGGGCGCTTTTTGCGTTCATGAAGAATTGGAACAGGAGGTTGAAAACAGTGTTTCGTAGGATGAAGGAAGACATCCATTGCATATTTGAACAGGATCCTGCTGCGCGCAGCACGTTCGAGGTGGTGCTTACGTATTCCGGCCTCCACGCAGTGTGGGCGCACCGGATCGCACATGCACTCTATAAAAAGAATCTGTTGTTTCTTGCAAGGCTCATCTCACAGATCAGCCGATTTTTCACAGGCATCGAAATCCATCCAGGCGCAACGATCGGCAGGCGGCTATTCATTGACCACGGCATGGGAATCGTCATTGGCGAGACTTGTGAAATCGGCGATGACGTAACCTTATACCAAGGTGTGACATTGGGGGGAACGGGCAAGGAAAAAGGAAAGCGTCACCCGACTCTTGGCAATAATGTACTTGTAGCTTCGGGGGCAAAAGTGCTCGGCTCCATTACAATAGGTGAAAATAGCAAGATCGGCGCAGGGTCGGTCGTTCTGATCGATGTACCGGAAGATTCGACAGTCGTCGGCATCCCGGGCAAGGTCGTCGTGACGAACGGCGTACGGGTGAAGGATAAACATGATCACCGCAACTTGCCTGACCCTGTCGAAGATACATGCAACCGCTTGGAAGATGAAATTGCATTTCTGAAAAAACGAATTGAAGAACTTGAGAAGAAAGAAGGGAAAACCGATGAGTATTCAAATTTATAATACATTGACACGGAAGAAGGAGCCTTTCATACCACTGGAGGAAGGGAAAGTGAAAATGTATGTGTGCGGACCGACCGTCTACAACTACATTCATATCGGGAATGCAAGACCGGTCATCGTGTTTGATACAGTCCGCCGCTATTTGCAGTATCGCGGCTATGACGTCAATTACGTGTCCAACTTCACAGATGTCGACGACAAAATCATCAACACAGCGAATGAGCTAGGCGAAGAGGTAGGGGAATTGACTGAACGCTTCATCAATGCCTATTTTGAGGACGTCGGAGCTCTCGGCTGCGGCAAAGCGGATGCCCATCCGCGTGTGACGGAGCATATCGACGACATCGTCGCTTTCATCCAAGTACTTGTGGATAAAGAATTCGCTTATGAAGCGCAAGGGGATGTGTATTACCGCACGCGCAAGTTCGACGGCTACGGCAAACTGTCCCATCAGTCGATCGATGAGCTGAGGGTAGGTGCACGCATTGAAGAGAGCGGCATCAAAGAGAATCCTCTCGATTTCGCTTTATGGAAAGCGGCAAAAGAAGGGGAAGTCGCCTGGGAAAGCCCATGGGGCCCTGGCAGACCAGGTTGGCATATCGAGTGCTCCGTCATGGCGAGGGAACATTTGGGCGACACGATCGACATCCATGCCGGCGGGCAGGATCTGACATTCCCGCATCATGAAAATGAAATCGCGCAGTCCGAGGCGATGACCGGGAAGCAGTTTGCCCGTTACTGGATGCATAATGGCTATATTAATATCGATAATGAAAAGATGTCAAAGTCGCTCGGGAATTTCATTCTCGTCCACGATATCCGCAAGCAGATCGATTCCAAGGTGCTTCGTTTCTTCATGCTGTCCGTTCATTACCGTCATCCGGTCAACTTTTCGCAAGATCTCGTCGAAAGCGCGGCGAATGGACTGGACCGAATCCAAACGGCTTACAACAATTTGAAGCACCGTGTTGGCACATCCGCCGATCTTGGAGACCAGCAGGACATTTGGACACATAAGGTGGATGAATCCGTACGTTTGTTTGAAACTGCAATGGATGATGATTTCAATACGGCGAATGCCATTGCCGCCATTTTCGAACTCGTTAAAACAGCCAATGTATATTTACTGGAGAAAAACACGCAAACGGCTGTACTCGAGTATTTCATTTCCGCATTCGACCGACTGATGGAGGTTCTCGGCTTGCCGTTCAGTGGGGAAGAACTGTTGGATGCTGAAATTGAAGGGCTTATCGAGGAGCGATTGACTGCGCGCCGTGAACGGAATTTCAGCCGTTCAGACGAAATCAGAGACCTATTGAAGGAAAAGGGGATCATCCTGGAAGATACCGCCCAAGGCACGCGGTGGAAGAGAGGATGAGCGGCGTGTATACATTGCGTGACATCGATGTGAAGCAACTGAACGCACTTGCACTCGCCTATATGGGGGACGCAGTTTATGAGCAGGCGGTCCGTGAGCATTTGCTGCGCTCTGGCCGCGTGAAGCCAAACACGCTCCATAAAGAGGCGACACGGTATGTATCCGCAAAAGCGCAAGCGTCCGCTGTCAAGATGATGCAGGAAACAGGCTTTCTCACCGAAGAGGAGGAAGCCGTCCTACGCCGCGGACGGAATGCGAAATCTGGATCAGTACCAAAAAACACTGACGTCGTGACGTATAACCATAGTTCTGGATTCGAAGCGGTTCTCGGTTATTTATATCTGCTAGGCAGAACTGAACGGGTTGGGGAAATCATCGGAAGTACAATGCAATTCATCGAAAATCCGAACGAGGAGGGCGCATCATGACAAATCAGGAATCGGAATTGATTGGCGGTAAAAACCCGGTTGTAGAAGCACTACGGTCGGGCCGGGAACTGAATAAGATCTGGATTGCCGAAGGGTTGAATAAAAAAAGCATCGGGGAGATTTTATCCCTATCGAAACAATCGGGGATCATCGTCCAAGCGGTGCCGAAACAGAAGTTGGACGGCATGCTGGACATGAATCATCAAGGCATTATCGCCTCGGTTGCCGCCTACTCCTACGCAGAACTCGATGATTTGTTTGCAGTCGCGAAAAACCGCGGCGAGGATCCGTTTTTCCTCATTCTCGACGAACTGGAAGATCCACATAATCTCGGCTCGATTCTCAGGACGGCGGATGCTGCAGGTGCACATGGCGTTATCATCCCGAAACGCCGCTCTGTCGGTTTGACAGGAGTCGTCGCGAAAGCTTCGACGGGGGCAATCGAGCATATCCCGGTCGTCCGTGTGAACAATCTCTCCCAGACGGTGGAGGAGTTGAAGAAAGCGGGAGTCTGGATTGCTGGGACGGACGCGCAAGGTTCGCAAGATTACCGTTCGATGGATGCCACACTGCCACTTGCCGTCATCATAGGCAGCGAGGGTAAAGGGATGTCCCGCATCTTGAAAGAAAAATGCGACTTCCTCTATCATCTGCCGATGGTAGGGCATGTGACGTCATTGAATGCCTCTGTCGCAGCGTCCTTGCTCATGTATGAAGTGTTACGCAAACGCAAGCCCTTAACGCCAGGGTCATGAAAAAGGATGTATTGCTCGTCGATGGATATAACATCATCGGGGCATGGCCGGAATTGAGGAAGCTGAAGCTTGTAAGCCTTGCTGAGGCCCGCGACCGGCTTATTGAAAGAATGGCCGAATACAAGGCGCATACAGGCTGGCGAGTCATCATCCTGTTCGATGCGCACTTGATGCGGGGGACCGAAAAGAAGAATTGGCAGCATAATGTCGAAGTTGTTTTCACTCGTGAAAATGAAACTGCCGATGAACGAATCGAAAAGTTGGTATCCGAGCTGAGCGGGCGCCGAGTCCAAATCCATGTGGCTACATCCGATTTGACGGAGCAATGGGTCATCTTCGCACAAGGCGCCCTGCGGAAATCGGCTCGCGAACTAGAAATTGAAATGAATGAAATCGATAAATTGATTACAAAAAAAGTAAAAGAAATCCAGGTGGAAAGGCCGTTCTCCAAGATTCAGTTGTCCGATGAGGTGGCAGAAATATTTGAAAAATGGCGCCGAGGAATGAAATGAACGGTTGACGTTAAAATTTTCCATGCGTTATACTGATTGAAAGGCAATGACGAATCGGGGTGTGGTGATTGGCGGGAAATGTTTACGTTCAAGGGGGACCATCTGATTTCACCGGGCTATCCGATGAAGAGATTTTAGTTCGTATTCATGAAGGCAGCACGGACGCGCTAGATTTCCTTATTACCAAATATCAATCTTTCGTAAAAATGAAAGCACGCTCATATTTCATGATGGGCGGGGATCGTGAGGATATCATTCAGGAAGGAATGATCGGCCTCTACAAAGCGATCCGCGATTTCAGGACGGATCGGCTTGCTTCATTTAGGGCATTTGCAGAGCTGTGTATAACAAGGCAAATTATCACAGCCATTAAAACGGCGACAAGGCAGAAGCACATTCCTCTGAATACATCGGTATCTTTGGACAAGCCCGTATTCGATGAGGAATCCGACCGCACGTTGTTGGACGTCCTAACCGGATCTGTGCTCGATGATCCAGAGGATTTAATAATCCATAAGGAAGATTTCATCCATATGGAAGGGGAAATCAATAAAGTGTTGAGCGGACTCGAAAAGCAGGTCCTATCACTCTATTTGGAAGGTCAGTCCTATCAGGAGATTTCAGACGAATTGAACCGGCAAGTCAAATCTGTGGACAATGCACTCCAGCGCATCAAGCGGAAACTGGAACGTCACATGCAAGTGGATGTCGTGCATTGAAGCATGTCCATGATGAATTGCCAACCCATTTCCATCATGTTGACATCATGAATGTTAGGTGGTACTCTTTAGCAAGGCAATGACTATATACGTAGACTGTCGACAATAGTTGCACGATGGAAGTTCAAGGTGGAAAAATGTCTAAAAAATTGATTTTATGTTGTGATCGTTGCGGATCACGAAACTACGTCATCCCTGCAGGAAATAAGCAGACAACAGTCCGTTTTACGGTGAAGAAGTTTTGCAATCAATGCAATGAACATACAGAGCATAAACAAACAATCTAGTTGCAGTACTATACTTAGTATTCGGAGGTCTACGATTGAATGGGTAAGATAACCGGTTTTTTAAAAGATGTCGTCTCTGAAATGCGGAAGGTCAGCTGGCCGAAGAGAAAAGAATTGACACGCTACACGATCGTTGTTATTACAACAGTTGTATTCATGGCAGTTTATTTCGGTCTCGTCGATTTGGGCATTTCAAAAGCAATGGAATGGTATATTGCGTTATAATAGGACAGCATGAATAATCCTTGTTGAAAAATATCCCGTCTTGTCACATGAACGGGTTTTTTCATTTCTCGGAAATAAATATAGAGTCTTTGGCGAATAAATGAGTAATGCATTTCGAAAAGGAGGGACGGACACACAGTCCTACGTAATTATGGAAATGGAGAAAAATTGGTACGTTGTCCACACATATTCAGGATATGAAAATAAGGTGAAAGCCAACCTTGAAAAACGTGTCGAGACGATGGGTATGCAAGATAAAATATTCCGCGTCGTCATCCCTGAAGAGCAGGAAACGGACTTCAAAGATGGCAAAAAACGCACAGTCATGAAAAAGACGTTCCCGGGATACGTCCTCGTGGAAATCATCATGACGGACGACTCTTGGTATGTCGTCCGGAACACGCCTGGAGTGACAGGTTTCATCGGGTCATCCGGTGGTGGCGCAAAACCGACGCCGCTCTTGCCTGAGGAAGTGGATTTCATCCTCAAGCAAATGGGTATGAAAGAACGGAAAGCTGAAGCTGACTTCCAAGTCGGCGAAATGATCGAGGTGCTTGAAGGGCCGTTCGCGCATTTCCAAGGGAAAGTCGAAGAAATCGATCAGGACAAAGGGAAGGTTCGCGTTTCCGTCGATATGTTCGGCAGGGAAACAATCATGGAGCTTGACTTTGAACAAGTTGAAAAAATATAAGAGATTACCACTTGCAAGACAAGCATAATAATGGTATCATTTCAAAGGTCAGACTGTAATCAGAACAGACTGGACGGATTAACCAAATTCTACCGGGTAACCGGCAGGCACATATTGAGTGGGAGGGGCAACCCAATTACCACATCACGGACTTAAGGAGGTGTGTCTCGTGGCTAAAAAAGTAACCAAAATCGTGAAATTGCAAATCCCTGCAGGTAAAGCTAACCCAGCTCCACCGGTTGGACCGGCGCTAGGTCAAGCAGGTGTCAACATCATGGGATTCTGTAAAGATTTCAACGCACGTACAGCAGATCAAGCAGGTCTAATCATTCCTGTTGAAATAACTGTATTTGAGGATCGTTCATTCACATTCATTACAAAAACTCCACCAGCAGCAGTATTGCTGAAAGTTGCAGCTAATCTTCAAAAAGGTTCAGGCGAACCGAATAAAAAGAAGGTAGCTACTGTAAAACGTGATAAAGTTCGCGAAATTGCTGAACAAAAAATGGAAGACCTTAACGCAGCATCGGTTGAAGCGGCGATGGCAATGGTTGAAGGTACTGCACGCAGTATGGGAATCTCGATCGAAGACTGATCGCGATGAAACCATGTTCTGTTTCTTTGTAGTGGGGGTTGCGCTTGTTCCTCGGAACACGCAACCCTTATTCGTGGGAGGTTCAATCCGTTAAAACCACAAACGAGGAGGAAATTTTAATGGCTAAAAGAGGTAAAAAATTCACTGAGGCGGCAAAGCTTGTCGATCGCACGCAAGTGTATGACATGAAAGAAGCGATTGAGCTTGCAAAGAAAACAAGCACAGTCAACTTTGACGCAACTGTTGAAGTCGCATTCCGTCTTGGAATCGACACTCGTAAAAATGACCAGCAAATCCGTGGGGCAGTTGTGCTTCCGAACGGTACTGGTAAAACTCAACGCGTTCTAGTTTTCGCGAAAGGCGAAAAATTGAAAGAAGCGGAAGCTGCTGGTGCAGACTATGCAGGCGATGCAGAGTACATCACTAAAATCCAACAAGGCTGGTTCGATTTCGACGTTATCGTTGCAACTCCGGACATGATGGGCGAAGTTGGTAAAATTGGTCGCGTATTGGGACCAAAAGGCTTAATGCCGAACCCTAAAACAGGCACAGTAACATTTGATGTTGCTAAAGCTGTTGCGGAAATCAAAGCAGGTAAAGTTGAATACCGTGCGGACAAAGCTGGTATTATCCACGCTCCGATCGGAAAAGCTTCTTTCGACAACGAAAAGCTTGAAGAAAACTTCAAAACTGTTTTTGAAACAATCCAAAAAGCTAAACCAGCTGCAGCTAAAGGAACTTACATGAAGTCAGTGAATATCACGACTACTATGGGTCCTGCGGTCAAAGTTGATCCGTCAACTGTAGTTGTTAAATAAAAACATTGACAAGCTTGAAATCTTATAGTAAGATTTCGTTTGTTGTAAACTAAATCATTTGTACCGTAGACAGCAGGGGCTTTAAAGCTTAATCATCCTGCCGAGGACAAGACGCTCTTTATGTTAAAGATGACGACTTTTCTGCCCTCGTGGTCTACTTTGTGGATCGCGAGGGCTTTTCATATCGGTATGAATGACCCGAATTCTTACAGGAGGTGTCAAGATGAGCAAAGTATTAGAAGCTAAACAAGCGGTAGTGGATGAGATCTCAGGCAAATTGCAATCAGCGGTTTCCGTTGTCGTAGTCGACTATCGTGGTCTAAACGTGAGCCAAGTTACGGAACTTCGTAAACAGCTTCGTGAAGCAGGCATTGACTTCAAAGTTTACAAAAACTCAATGTCACGCCGTGCTGCTGAAACAGCTGGACTTGAGGGGTTGAATGAGCATTTAGTAGGTCCGAACGCAATCGCATTCTCGACTGAAGATGTTGTTGCTCCTGCTAAAATCCTTAACGACTTCGCTAAGAAGAACGACAAGCTTGAAATCAAAGCAGGCGTGATTGAAGGAAATGTCGCATCTGTTGAAGATATCAAAGCATTGGCGGAACTTCCATCCCGCGAAGGACTTCTTTCCATGCTACTCAGCGTTCTACAAGCTCCAATGCGCAACTTCGCGCTTGCAACAAAAGCTGTTGCAGAGCAAAAAGAGGAACAAGGCGCTTAAGTTTACTGAAGCTGCCTGAACGACAAAAATCTGCGGGCTAATCCCCGACAAACTAAAACCTATTTAGGAGGAAAAAATAATGACTAATCAACAAATCCTTGACGCGATTAAAGAAATGACAGTCCTTGAATTGAACGACCTTGTAAAAGCTATCGAAGAGGAATTCGGCGTAACTGCTGCAGCTCCTGTTGCAATGATGGGCGGAGCAGGTGCTGGTGAAGCGGCTGCTGAGCAAACTGAGTTCGACGTAGTTCTTGCATCTGCTGGAGATCAAAAAATCAAAGTTATCAAAGTTGTTCGCGAAATCACTGGCCTAGGCTTGAAAGAAGCGAAAGAAGTAGTTGATAACGCTCCTAAAGCAATCAAAGAAGGCGTTTCTAAAGAAGAAGCAGAAGAAATGAAAGCGAAACTTGAAGAAGTTGGCGCTGGCGTAGAAGTTAAGTAATTTTTGAATAATGAAGAAAGGCTCGTCGTTTCGGACGGGCTTTTCTTCGTTTTTTTATCTAGAAGGAAATATGGGTAACCTTTCGGGAGGAAGGAGAATCAATATGGCTGAACATTACTACTCTAAAAATCCAATAGTGAAAAGTGATCCGAAGGAATGGCAAGCGACATTGCGAAATAACCGGCTTCGATTCAAGACGGACGCGGGAGTATTCAGTAAAGGGGAAGTGGATTTCGGTTCACGTCTGCTAGCGGATTCTTTCGTAATGCCTACTGTGGCAGGGGTTGTGCTGGATGTTGGTTGTGGTTACGGACCTATCGGATTATCGATCGCCGCATCTTTTCCGGACCGGAGCGTCCATATGGTCGATGTCAACGAAAGGGCGATGGCGCTCGCGAATGAAAATGCCAAACTGAACGACATACGGAATGTGTCGGTCTACCCGAGTGATGCATTGTCGGCTGTAGAGGCGGAGGGTTTCGCGGCGATATTGACGAACCCGCCAATCCGGGCAGGAAAAGAGACGGTATTCAAAATTTACGACGGAGCTTTTTCGAAATTGGCTACCGGAGGAGAATTGTGGGTCGTCATTCAGAAGAAGCAGGGGGCCCCTTCCACAATGGCGCATTTGACCGAGTTGTTCGGAAATGTGGAAACCGTGGAAAAGAAAAAAGGATATTTCATACTTAAAGCCCAAAAAACGTTGACCTGAGTGTTTTCTTGTGCTAGTATTGTAAAATGCATAAATAATATAATGAGGTCGTGTGCCCTTTTGCATAAGATTTGGAAATCTAAGGCATACTGGCAATGGATAAAAGATTGTTAAACCGAAAATGAGCTCTTGCCAGAACTCGTTTTCTTTTTGTTTTTTCGATATCATACACTATTTTTATGATTTCGCAAAGGACTAATATTGTTTTGAGGGGTGAAAGAGTTGACAGGTCATTTAGTTCAGTATGGTCAACACCGTCAGCGCAGAAGTTTCGCGCGGATCAATGAAGTTCTCGAGCTGCCGAATTTGATTGAAATCCAGACGGCATCTTATGAGTGGTTCTTGGAAGAAGGGCTACGGGAAATGTTCCGTGATATTTCTCCAATCCAGGATTTCACAGGTAATCTTTCGTTGGAATTCATTGATTATCAACTTGGTGAACCGAAATACCCTGTTGATGAATCAAAAGAGCGTGACGTTACGTATGCAGCACCGCTGCGCGTAAAAGTGCGATTGCATAACAAGGAAACGGAAGAAGTGAAAGAACAGGACGTTTTCATGGGTGACTTCCCGCTTATGACGGAAAACGGAACGTTCATCATCAACGGTGCGGAAAGGGTCATCGTATCCCAGCTCGTAAGGTCCCCGAGTGTCTACTTCAATGATAAGACGGATAAGAACGGTAAGCGCGGATTTGCTGCGACTGTCATTCCGAACCGCGGTGCGTGGCTCGAGTACGAGACTGACGCAAAAGATGTAGTCCACGTCCGGATTGATCGTACCCGTAAATTGCCGATTACCGTCCTTCTTCGAGCGCTTGGATTTTCAACAGATCAAGAAATCATTGATCTGATCGGAGACAATGAGTACTTGCGCAACACGCTTGAAAAGGATAACACGGAAACTTCGGAGAAGGCCTTGCTTGAAATCTACGAGCGTCTACGTCCAGGTGAGCCTCCGACGTTGGACAGTGCGCGAAGCCTGCTGTACTCCCGCTTCTTCGACCCGAAAAGGTATGACTTGGCGAATGTCGGCCGTTATAAAATGAACAAGAAGCTTCATCTGCAAAATCGTCTGTTCAATCAAACGGTTGCAGAAACACTTGCAGACCCTGAAACAGGTGAAATTCTAGTTGAGAAAGATCAGCTGCTAGACCGTCGGACATTGGATCGTCTATTGCCTCATCTTGAAAAGGGTGTCGGCATCCAGGAAATAACGCATGTTGGCGGTGTCTTGGAAGAAGATATTACAATCCAGACAATCAAGATCTATGCTCCGAAGAGTGAAGAGAAGCAAGAGATCAATGTTATCTCGAATGCGAGCATTGATGAGTCGGTGAAACATGTGACACCTGCGGACATTGTCGCTTCCATCAGCTATTTCTTTAACTTGCTCCATGGAGTTGGAAATACGGACGATATCGACCATCTTGGAAACCGTCGTCTGCGTTCGGTTGGTGAATTGCTTCAAAACCAATTCCGGATTGGATTATCCCGTATGGAACGTGTCGTTAAAGAGCGTATGTCCATCAATGACACTCAATCGATCGTGCCTCAGCAATTGATTAATATCAGACCGGTCATCGCTTCCATCAAAGAATTCTTTGGTAGCTCTCAGCTATCCCAGTTCATGGATCAGACGAATCCGCTTGCCGAATTGACGCATAAGCGACGTCTGTCAGCGCTAGGACCAGGTGGATTGACAAGGGAGCGTGCGGGCATGGAAGTCCGTGACGTTCACTATTCCCACTACGGACGCATGTGTCCGATTGAAACGCCGGAGGGTCCGAACATTGGATTGATCAACTCCCTTTCAACGTTTGCGAGAGTGAATAAGTTCGGTTTCATTGAAACTCCTTATCGGAAGGTTGACCCTGAAACAGGACGCGTCACTCACCAAATCGATTATTTGACTGCGGATATCGAGGATAACTATGTCGTTGCGCAGGCGAATGCGCCGCTTAACGAAGATGGTTCCTACGTCAACGAAGAAGTTGTTGGGCGTTTCCAAGGGGATAACACAGTATTCAAACGTGAGCAGATCGACTATATGGATGTATCTCCGAAGCAAGTCGTCTCTGCGGCAACAGCATGTATTCCGTTCCTTGAGAATGACGACTCCAACCGTGCCTTGATGGGTGCGAACATGCAACGTCAAGCTGTACCTTTGTTGAATCCTGAAGCCCCGTTTGTCGGGACTGGTATGGAACACGTATCTGCGCGTGACTCCGGAGCTGCCGTAATTGCCAAATACCATGGCATCGTCGAGCACGTCGAGGCAAGGGAAATCCGGATCCGCCGCATTGAAACGGTGGACGGCAAAGAAGTGAAGGGCGACTTGACGATTTATCGCCTTGATAATTTCATCCGTTCCAACCAAGGGACTTGCTATAACCAACGACCGATCGTAAGCGTCGGAGATCGTGTGCAACCTCGCGATATCCTTGCAGACGGACCTTCGATGGATAGTGGGGAGCTTGCTTTGGGCCGAAACGTCCTTACAGCCTTCATGACATGGGATGGTTACAACTATGAAGATGCCATCATTATGAGCGAACGTCTTGTGAAAGATGATGTATTTACATCGATCCATATCGAAGAATACGAATCGGAAGCACGGGATACGAAACTCGGACCTGAAGAGATTACGAGGGACATCCCGAATGTCGGGGAAGAAGCCCTTCGCAACTTGGATGACCGCGGTATTATCCGTATCGGTGCAGAAGTCCGTGATGGTGATATCCTCGTCGGGAAAGTGACACCTAAAGGGGTTACCGAACTGACAGCGGAGGAAAGACTTCTCCACGCGATCTTCGGAGAGAAAGCCCGCGAAGTGCGTGACACGTCCTTGCGTGTTCCTCACGGTGCTGGCGGAATCGTCCTGGACGTAAAAGTGTTCAATCGTGAAGATGGAGACGAATTGCCACCAGGCGTAAACCAACTCGTCCGTGCATATATCGTCCAGAAGCGTAAAATCTCTGTCGGGGATAAAATGGCTGGACGTCACGGTAACAAAGGTGTTATCTCACGCATCTTGCCTGAATCGGATATGCCATACCTTCCGGACGGCACACCGATCGACGTCATGTTGAACCCACTTGGTGTACCTTCTCGTATGAATATCGGACAGGTATTGGAAATGCATCTTGGAATGGCTGCCCGTAACCTGGGCATTCATATGGCTTCGCCGGTATTTGACGGAGCGAATGAAGAAGATGTATGGAGCACCATGGAAGAAGCGGGTATGAACCGTGACGGAAAGACGATCCTTTACGATGGCCGCTCAGGTGAGCCATTTGACAGCCGCGTATCTGTAGGCGTCATGTATTTGATCAAACTCGCTCACATGGTTGACGACAAGCTTCATGCTCGGTCGACTGGACCTTACTCGCTCGTTACGCAACAACCGCTCGGAGGGAAAGCTCAATTCGGCGGTCAGCGTTTCGGGGAGATGGAAGTGTGGGCGCTTGAAGCTTATGGTGCCGCTTATACATTGCAAGAAATCCTTACTGTCAAGTCGGATGACGTTGTCGGACGTGTGAAGACGTACGAAGCGATCGTCAAAGGACAAAGCGTCCCTCAACCGGGCGTTCCTGAGTCGTTCAAAGTATTGATCAAAGAACTTCAGAGCCTTGGGTTGGACGTGAAGATGCTAACAGAGGAATTCGAAGAAATCGAAATGCGCGATCTCGATGATGACGATGATATGCAACCAACAGACGCATTGAACCTCATGGCTGAAGATCAAACGGTTTGATTGAAATACAGTTTGTGCAATTGGATAGGGGAGCTCGAACGCTCCTCTGTCTTACTGATAAAGATGTGAGTCCATCGCGGAGATAAGATAAGAGGGAGGTAGGCTCCTTGATAGATGTAAACAATTTTGAGTATATGAAAATCGGCCTTGCTTCACCGGATAAAATTCGTTCTTGGTCTTACGGTGAAGTGAAAAAACCCGAAACGATCAACTATCGTACATTGAAACCAGAGAAAGACGGTCTGTTCTGTGAACGGATTTTCGGACCTACAAAAGACTGGGAATGTCATTGCGGTAAATACAAGCGTGTCCGTTACAAAGGCGTCGTTTGTGACCGTTGTGGTGTTGAAGTGACACGCCAAAAAGTTCGTCGTGAACGTATGGGGCATATCGAGCTTGCAGCACCGGTCACACATATTTGGTATTTCAAAGGCATTCCAAGCAGAATGGGCTTAATTCTAGATATGACACCACGTGCGTTGGAAGAAATCATTTATTTCGCATCTTATGTCGTTGTTGACCCTGCAGACACACCACTCGAGCGGAAACAATTGCTTTCCGAGAAGGAATTCAGGCTATACCGTGAAAAGTATGGTTCGAAATTCCAGGCGCTCATGGGTGCCGAAGCGATTGAACAACTTTTGATGGCAATCGATCTAGACAAAGAAACGGAAAGCCTGAAGGAAGAGTTGAAGACTGTACAAGGTCAGCGTCGTACTCGTGCGATCAGACGCTTGGAAGTCGTCGAATCTTTCCGTAACTCTGGAAACCGTCCGGAATGGATGGTTCTCGAAGTGTTGCCGGTCATCCCGCCGGAACTGCGCCCGATGGTACAACTGGACGGCGGCCGTTTCGCAACTTCCGATTTGAATGACCTTTACCGTAGGGTAATTAACCGGAACAACCGGTTGAAGCGACTTCTTGACCTTGGCGCACCTGGCATCATCGTGCAGAACGAAAAGCGGATGTTGCAGGAAGCTGTCGACGCACTAGTTGACAACGGTCGTCGCGGACGTCCGGTTACTGGTCCAGGAAATCGTCCGTTGAAATCCCTCTCCCATATGTTGAAAGGGAAGCAAGGTCGCTTCCGTCAAAACTTGTTGGGTAAACGGGTCGATTATTCAGGTCGTTCGGTAATTGTTGTTGGACCTAACTTGAAAATGTATCAATGTGGTCTTCCGAAAGAAATGGCGATTGAATTGTTCAAGCCTTTCGTTATGAAGGAATTGGTTGAACGTGGACTGGCCCATAACATCAAGAGTGCGAAACGCAAGATCGAACGTTTGCATTCAGAAGTTTGGGATGTCCTTGAAGACGTCATTAAAGAGCATCCGGTATTACTAAACCGTGCTCCTACTCTTCATAGACTTGGAATCCAGGCATTTGAACCATTGTTGGTCGAAGGACGTGCCATCCAGCTTCATCCACTCGTATGTACGGCTTATAACGCCGACTTCGACGGAGACCAAATGGCTGTTCACGTTCCGCTTTCAGCAGAAGCTCAAGCAGAAGCGCGTTTACTCATGCTTGCAGCGCAAAACATCCTGAACCCGAAAGACGGTAAACCAGTTGTTACTCCATCACAGGATATGGTGTTGGGCAACTACTACCTTACGTTGGAAAGGGAAGGATCCATTGGAGAAGGGTCGATTTTCAGCAATATGAATGAGGCTTTGATTGCATATCAAACAGGCCATGTCCACTTGCATACGAGAATCGCCATCCAAGCTGGTTCGTTGAACAACCCTACATTCACAGAAGAACAGAACCGCAAGCTTTTATTGACAACAATCGGGAAGCTTATTTTCAATGAAATTCTTCCTGAGACGTTCCCATACATCAATGAACCGACAGATCACAATCTACAGATTGAAACGCCGGATAAATACTTCATTGATGGAACGGTCAATATTAGAGAGCATATTCAAAATGCGGAGATCGTCCTTCCGTTCCGTAAAAAGATCCTTGGAAATATCATCGCGGAAATCTTCAAGAAGTTCCATATCACGGAAACTTCAAGAATGCTTGACCGGATGAAAAACCTAGGTTTTAAATATTCAACTCGTGCAGGCATCACGGTCGGTATTTCAGATATCGTCGTATTGCCGAACAAAGATGATATTTTGAAAGAAGCTCAAGATAAAGTGGATAAAGTAACGCAACAATTCCGCCGTGGTCTCATTACGGAGGAAGAGCGTTATGACCGTGTCATTTCCTACTGGAGCAATGCCAAGGACGTCATCCAGGATAAACTGATGGACTCTCTTGAAAATACAAACCCTATTTACATGATGAGTGACTCAGGTGCCCGTGGTAACGCGTCCAACTTCACGCAGCTCGCAGGAATGCGGGGACTAATGGCCAACCCGGCAGGACGGATCATCGAGTTGCCGATCAAGTCTTCGTTCCGTGAAGGATTGACAGTACTTGAGTACTTCATTTCCACTCACGGTGCCCGTAAAGGTCTTGCGGATACAGCATTGAAAACTGCTGACTCCGGTTACTTGACACGTCGTCTCGTAGACGTTGCGCAAGATGTCATCGTACGCGAAGACGATTGCGGAACGGACAGAGGTCTGCAAATCAGCGCTCTGACTGAAGGAACAGAAGTCATCGAAACATTGGAAGAGCGTATTGAGGGCCGTCATACGAAGAAGACAATCCGTCATCCGGAAACGGGCGAAGTGATTGTTCCGAAAGATGGTCTTGTCACTGCCGATCTTGCAACAGCAATCATCAATGCAGGAATCGAAACAGTTACAATCCGTTCTGCGTTCACTTGTAATACAAAACACGGTGTTTGTAAAAAATGTTACGGCATCAATCTTGCAACAGGGGAAACGGTTGAAGTTGGTGAGGCAGTTGGTATCATCGCTGCGCAATCAATCGGTGAGCCTGGTACACAGCTTACGATGCGTACATTCCATACAGGTGGAGTTGCGGGGGATGACATTACATCCGGTCTTCCTCGTATCCAGGAGATTTTCGAATCCCGGAATCCAAAAGGGCAAGCAGTCATTTCTGAGATCAAAGGTGAAATCACTGAGATTGACGAAATCCGGGAAGGTCAGAAGGAAATTACAATTCAAGGGGAAGTTGAAACGCGCAAGTATCTTGCTCCGTACAACGCCCGCTTGAAAGTACAAGTCGGCGATTCAATCGATCGCGGGGACAGCATTACAGAAGGTTCCATCGATCCGAAAGAATTGATTGTCGTTAAAGACGTAGCGACTGTACAAGAATACCTTCTTAAAGAAGTTCAGAAAGTTTACCGTATGCAAGGTGTTGAGATCGGTGATAAGCACGTTGAAGTGATGGTCCGCCAGATGCTTCGAAAAGTGCGTGTCATCGAAGCTGGAGACACGGATCTACTTCCGGGCTCATTGCTCGACATCCACCAATTCGCCGAGGCGAACGCTAAAGTATTGAAAAGCGGGAAGGTGCCGGCTACATCACGTCCGGTCATTCTCGGTATTACGAAAGCATCACTTGAAACGGAATCCTTCTTGTCGGCAGCATCCTTCCAAGAAACGACTCGCGTCTTAACAGATGCAGCGATCAAAGGAAAAACGGATGAATTGCTCGGCCTTAAGGAGAACGTCATCATCGGTAAGCTTGTTCCAGCTGGAACTGGCATGCAGCGTTATCGCCAGATCAAGATGGAACAGGAAGAAAAGGCGACAGCAGCGGTAATTGAGTAAATGATAATCAAATGGGGAGAGAAAGAATCCTCTCCCCATTTTTTATTAATTGTTGACATGCATCTTCGTAGATGGTAATATACAAAAGGTTGATAGTTGAATGTCTGTACTTTGGAGGATGCACGAATGTCTTATGAAAAAGTCGAGCAGGCAAAGAAGACAATCATCGGTACAAAGCAAACAGTGAAAGCGATAAAGTCTGGCGTGGTGAAGGAAGTCGTCATTGCGGAAGATGTCGAAGGAAAGCTGATCGAACCGGTAATCGGGGAAGCAGCCAAGCACGGCATTCAAGTAAGTTATGTCGATTCGAGGGAAAAGCTCGGTCAGGCATGCGGCATTCAAGTCGGTGCGTCCGTCGTCGCCATTACTGTATGATAGTTTTTGTGTGATGAAACACACAAAGACTTTGTTTTTACCCCAAAAATGAACCACCTGGATGTGTGGTCTTACAAAAAGCACAGTGAAAGGAGGAAATCCGATGCCTACAATTAACCAATTGGTCCGTAAACCTCGTAAATCGAAGTCGGACAGTTCCAAGGCACCAGCACTCGGAAAAAGTTATAATAGCTTCAAAAAGTCGATGACAAACGTCAACTCGCCACAAAAAAGAGGTGTTTGTACTCGTGTGGGTACAATGACTCCGAAGAAACCGAACTCGGCTCTTCGTAAATATGCGCGTGTTCGTTTGACAAACACTTTGGAAGTGAACGCATATATCCCTGGTGAAGGTCACAACCTTCAAGAGCACAGCGTTGTTCTAATCCGTGGAGGACGTGTAAAAGACTTACCGGGTGTTCGTTACCACATCGTACGTGGAGCGCTTGATACAGCTGGAGTTACTGGCCGTATGCAAAGCCGTTCACAATACGGTGCGAAAAGACCTAAAGAAAAGAAAAACTAATAACGAAAACGAAATGATTATTTCGAAAGGAGGAAAACAATATGCCTCGTAAAGGTCCTGTTGCAAAACGCGACGTATTACCGGATCCGATTTATAATTCGAAGCTTGTCACTCGTCTTATCAACAAAATGATGGTAGACGGTAAAAAAGGTACATCACAAAAAATCCTCTATGGTGCGTTTGAACTTGTTCAAGAACGCTCAGGTAAAGACCCTATAGAAGTATTTGAAGCAGCATTGAACAATGTTATGCCAGTGCTTGAAGTACGTGCTCGCCGTGTCGGTGGTGCGAACTACCAAGTTCCGGTTGAAGTTCGTCCTGAACGCCGTACAACTCTCGGATTGCGTTACCTTGTAAACTACTCCCGCTCACGTGGTGAGAAAACGATGGAAGAACGTCTTGCGAATGAAATCCTTGATGCTTCCAACAACACAGGTGCTTCCGTGAAACGCCGTGAAGAAATGCACAAGATGGCAGAAGCGAACAAAGCATTCGCTCACTATCGCTGGTAAGATCGGACGTTTTATCTTTATTCAGCAGAAGATTGCCGCCTCTAAAGGTATCGAGATGCATGCAATTTTGAATACTGTTTAGCGGGTGTTGAGATTCAGCTGAAAAAAGATGAAAGCCTCCGGCGGATGTCAAGGATTTTTTATGGTAGGTTTTCGAGCTTGCTCGAAAAAATCCTGACACAATCACGCCGAGGCGTGATTGATTGACACCTTAATCCGAAACGGAAGGAGTTATACAAAATGGCTAGAGAGTTCTCCTTAGTGAATACTCGTAACATTGGTATCATGGCTCACATCGACGCCGGTAAGACGACGACGACCGAGCGGATCCTTTTTTACACAGGTAAGATCCATAAGATTGGAGAAACGCACGAAGGGGCTTCCCAAATGGACTGGATGGAGCAGGAGCAGGAGCGTGGAATCACGATCACTTCTGCTGCGACAACAGCTGCATGGAAAGGCCACCGTGTAAACATCATCGATACACCGGGACACGTAGACTTCACAGTTGAAGTTGAACGTTCACTTCGCGTATTGGATGGTGCTGTAACGGTTCTTGACGCTCAATCGGGCGTTGAACCACAAACAGAAACTGTTTGGCGCCAAGCGACAAACTATAAAGTTCCACGTCTTGTTTTCGTTAACAAGATGGATAAAACAGGTGCGGACTTCCTTTACTCTGTAGGCACTCTTCATGATCGTCTACAAGCGAATGCTGTTCCGATCCAACTTCCGATTGGTGCTGAAGATAATTTCAGCGGCATCATCGACCTCGTCGAAATGAAAGCTACTATGTACGGTAATGACCTCGGAACTGATGTTACAGTGGAAGATATTCCGGAAGAACACCGTGCGCAAGCCGAAGAATACCGTGAGAAATTGATCGAAGCGATCGTAGACTTTGATGAAGATCTCATGGAAAAATACCTCGGCGGCGAAGAGCTGACGGTCGACGAAATCAAAACTGCAATCCGTAAAGCGACTCTTGCGGTAGAATTCTACCCAGTTGTTTGTGGTACGGCTTTCAAAAACAAAGGTGTTCAATTAGTCCTCGACGCTGTTGTCGACTACTTGCCATCACCACTCGACATTCCACCAATGATGGGTGTCAACCCGGAAACAGAAGAAGAAGAAGAGCGTCATTCAAGCGACGAAGAGCCGTTCTCTGCTCTAGCGTTCAAAGTTATGACAGACCCTTACGTTGGTAAGCTTACATTCTTCCGTGTTTATTCCGGTGTCCTTCAATCGGGTTCATATGTACAGAACTCTACTAAAGGAAAGCGTGAGCGTGTAGGACGTATCCTGCAAATGCACGCAAACTCCCGTGAAGAAATTTCTGAAGTCCATTCAGGTGAAATTGCAGCTGCAGTCGGTTTGAAAGATACTGGAACAGGTGACACGCTTTGTGACGACAAAGCACCAATCATCCTTGAGTCCATGGATTTCCCAGAACCGGTTATCTCTGTTGCGATTGAACCGAAAACTAAAGGTGACCAAGATAAGATGGGTAACGCCCTTGCGAAATTGCAAGAGGAAGACCCGACTTTCCGTGCGCACACTGACCAAGAAACAGGCGAAGTCATCATCGCTGGTATGGGTGAACTTCACCTTGATATCATCGTTGACCGTCTACGTCGTGAGTTCAAGGTAGATGCTAACGTTGGTGCACCACAAGTTTCTTACCGTGAGACATTCCGCACTGCTGCGGAAGTTGAAGGTAAATTCGTCCGTCAATCCGGTGGTCGTGGACAATACGGTCACGTTTGGATTGAGTTCTCGCCAAACGAAGAAGGAAAAGGTTTCGAATTCGTAAACGCTGTCGTCGGTGGTGTTGTTCCTCGTGAATACATCGGATCCGTTGAAGCGGGAGTTCGTGATTCCTTGAACAATGGTGTTCTTGCAGGTTATCCGTTGATCGACGTAAAAGCTCGTCTATTCGATGGCTCTTACCATGACGTCGACTCCAACGAGATGGCGTTCAAGATCGCTGCTTCCATGGCACTTAAAAATGCAGCTGCAAAATGTAACCCAGTTCTTCTTGAGCCGATGATGAAAGTTGAAGTCATCATTCCTGAAGAATACATGGGCGACATCATGGGTGATATCACATCACGCCGTGGTCGCGTGGAAGGTATGGACGCTCGCGGTAACGCACAAGTTGTCCGTGCAATGGTTCCACTTGCAGAGATGTTCGGTTACGCAACTTCACTTCGTTCGAATACACAAGGCCGTGGAGTATTCTCCATGTCATTCGATCACTACGAAGATGTTCCGAAATCAGTTGCAGAAGAAGTCATCAAGAAAAATAAAGGTGAATAATTAATATTCATCCTTGTTTCCATCATTGATTACTTGTAAGATATGGATAGTTGGAGGGAATTGCTTCTCCAGCATCCATGCTTATAAAAAACTAAAAAACATTCATATTTTTAAGGAGGAATTCCACAATGGGTAAAGAGAAATTCGATCGCTCCAAGGAGCATGCTAACGTTGGAACAATCGGTCACGTTGACCATGGTAAAACAACTTTGACTGCTGCAATCGCAACAGTTCTTTCGAAAAAAATGGGTGGAACAGCGAAATCTTACGCTGACGTTGATAACGCGCCAGAAGAAAAAGAGCGTGGAATCACAATCAATACTTCACACATCGAGTATGAAACTGAAAAGCGTCACTACGCGCACGTTGACTGCCCAGGTCACGCTGACTACGTTAAGAACATGATCACTGGTGCAGCACAAATGGACGGCGGAATCCTAGTTGTTTCTGCAGCTGACGGCCCAATGCCACAAACTCGTGAGCACATCCTTCTTTCACGTCAAGTAGGTGTTCCTTACCTAGTTGTATTCATGAACAAATGTGACATGGTTGACGACGAAGAGCTTCTTGAGCTAGTCGAAATGGAAATCCGTGACCTTCTATCTGAGTATGAGTTCCCTGGCGACGACATTCCTGTCATCAAAGGTTCTGCTCTTAAAGCACTTGAAGGTGAGCCAGAGTGGGAAGAGAAAATCGTTGAGCTTATGAATGCTGTTGACGAGTACATCCCAACACCACCACGTGACACTGAAAAACCATTCATGATGCCTGTTGAGGACGTATTCTCAATCACAGGACGCGGTACAGTTGCTACTGGACGTGTTGAGCGTGGAGTAGTTAAAATCGGTGACGTTGTAGACATCATTGGTTTGACTGAAGAGCCAAAATCAACTACTGTAACAGGTGTTGAAATGTTCCGTAAGCTTCTTGACTATGCAGAAGCTGGCGACAACATCGGTGCACTTCTTCGTGGAGTTTCCCGTGAAGACATCGAGCGTGGACAAGTACTTGCTAAACCAGGTACAATCACTCCACACACTAAATTCAAATCAGAAGTTTACGTTCTATCAAAAGAAGAGGGTGGACGTCACACTCCATTCTTCTCTAACTACCGCCCACAGTTCTACTTCCGTACAACTGACGTAACTGGTATCATCCAACTTCCAGAAGGCGTGGAAATGGTTATGCCTGGCGACAACGTTGAAATGACAGTTGAACTTATCGCTCCAATCGCGATTGAAGAAGGTACTAAATTCTCAATCCGTGAAGGTGGACGTACAGTAGGCGCTGGCGTTGTAGCAACAATCGAAAAGTAATAACCTTTAAAAACCCCGCACCGGTGCGGGGTTTTTCTTTTGGAGAATCTTTAAATTAGTCGAATGCATTTGGCGCGAATGTATGTGGGACTGATCTTGGGTTGCAGCCGCGGTAAAAGGGTGAGTGATGAATATCCCGAGCTCAAAGTGAACACTCCTACGCTCAAAGTAATTCGCTCCGCGTCCATAGTAAGGCGTTCCGCGCCTAAAGCGAGCTGTTGTGCGTCCATAACGAGGTGATGTACGTCCAAAGTAAGCTGCTCGTACGTCCAAAGCAAGCTATCACGCGTCCAAACAACTCATTCCTATCCGCTATCAATGCAACAAACTAACTTCAACGATCCCTATTATTACAAACAAAGCTACGAATCGTTAAAATCCAAGCTATTTTTCACTCAAAATCCCACAAAACAGTTGAATTATAAGTCGTACCCTATTATAATTAAAAAGCTGAGAAAAGAATTTCGCCAAAAGGGTTGCGGGATTCTTTTTCATTGTGTATAATGTTGAATGTTGGTCTTTGACTGCGATGAAGCGAGAGGTTGCCGACACACCCGGCCGCTTTGCCATGGCAAGTGTGTGGGAAATTTTCGTGGAGAATGTCTAGAAAATAGGCGAGAAGGAGGGAAAATAATGGCAAAACAGAAGATTCGTATCCGTTTAAAAGCATATGATCACAGAATCCTTGATCAGTCAGCTGAAAAGATTGTAGAAACAGCAAAACGTTCAGGTGCAAGTGTGTCAGGTCCGATTCCACTTCCAACTGAAAGATCTGTTTATACAGTACTTCGTGCGGTACATAAGTACAAAGATTCGCGCGAGCAGTTCGAAATGCGTACGCATAAACGTCTTATCGATATCGTTAACCCGACACCACAAACTGTCGATGCGTTGATGAAACTCGATCTACCATCTGGCGTTGACATTGAAATCAAACTTTAATCGATAAAATAAAACTTATTAAAATCAGGAGGTGTGACAAATGACCAAAGGAATCTTAGGGAGAAAAGTCGGCATGACGCAAATTTTTGCTGAAAACGGCGATCTCATTCCAGTGACTGTGATTGAAGCTGCTCCAAACGTTGTTCTTCAAAAGAAGACGAACGAAACAGACGGCTACGAAGCAATCCAGCTTGGATTCGACGACAAACGTGAGAAGCTTGCAAACAAACCTGAAAAAGGCCACGTTGCCAAAGCTGAAACGGCACCTAAGCGCTTCATTCGCGAATTCCGCGGAGTTGACGTAGCTGGGTACGAAGTTGGTCAGGAAGTCAAAGTCGATACATTCGCAGAAGGCGATATCGTCGACATTACAGGAGTATCAAAAGGTAAAGGGTTCCAAGGTGTTATCAAACGCCACGGATACTCACGCGGACCGATGAGTCACGGTTCCCGTTTCCACCGTGCGCCAGGTTCACTAGGTGCGGTTGACGGACAACGTGTATTCAAAGGTAAGAAATTACCAGGACGTACTGGTGGAGACACTGTAACGATCCAAAACCTTGAAATCGTACGAGTTGACGCTGAGCGTAACTTGCTACTAATTAAAGGTAATGTTCCAGGACCACGCAAATCACTAATCACAGTGAAAAGCGCAATCAAAGGGAACTAATTCTTAAAGGAAGGAGGAAACATAATGCCTAAAGTATCCGTACTAAGTCAGACAGGTTCTTCAGTTGGCGATATCGAATTGAACGAAGCGATTTTCGGAATCGAGCCAAATGAAGCTGTCCTATTTGAAGCATTGGTTCAACAACGCGCATCATTGCGCCAAGGGAACCATAAAGTAAAAACTCGCGCGGAAGTTGCTGGCGGTGGCCGTAAACCATGGCGCCAAAAAGGAACTGGACGTGCACGTCAAGGTTCAATCCGTTCACCACAATGGCGTGGAGGCGGTATCGTATTTGGTCCATCTCAAAGAAGCTACAGCTACAAGCTTCCTAAGAAAGTCCGTCGTTTGGCACTCCTTTCAGCGCTTTCTACGAAAGTACGCGACGAGGAAATCATCGTATTGGACGCTCTTACATTCGATGCACCAAAAACAAAAGAATTTACAAAGGTCCTAACAGATCTTTCTATTGATAGAAAAGCATTGTTCGTAACAGCTGATCTTGACGAAGCGGTGGCATTGTCCGCTCGCAACATCCCTGGAATCAGTGTTGTTACAGCAAACGGCATCAACGTGCTTGACCTTGTCGCTCATGACAAGCTTGTCATCACAAAAGATGCAGTTCAAAAAATTGAGGAGGTGCTTGGTTAATGGAAGCACGTGATGTCCTAAAACGTCCGGTCATTACCGAGCGTTCTTCAGAACAAATGGAATTCAAAAAGTACACTTTCGAAATCGATACTCGCGCTAACAAAACACATGTGAAGCAAGCTATCGAAGAAATCTTCGGAGTAAAAGTTGAGAAAGTCAACGTACAAAACTACAAAGGCAAGTTCAAACGTATGGGCAAGCATGCTGGCTACACTAACAAACGCCGCAAAGCTATCGTAACGTTGACTGCTGATTCAAAAGACATCGAACTATTCGAATTGTAATTGGTTCGTAAATAAACAAAGGAGGGAACACCAATGGCGATTAAGAAATACAAACCTACCTCCAACGGACGTCGTAACATGACAAGCTCTGACTTCTCTGCAATCACTACAGATAAGCCGGAAAAATCATTGCTTGAGCCGGTAAAACGGAAAGGCGGCCGTAACAACCAAGGTAGGATGACTGTTCGTCACCAAGGTGGAGGCCATAAGCGCCAATACCGTGTCATCGATTTCCAACGTCGGAAAGATGGCATTCCAGGACGCGTTGCTACGATCGAATACGATCCAAACCGTTCTGCTAATATCGCTCTAATCAACTATGCTGATGGAGAAAAACGTTATATCCTTGCTCCAAAAGGATTGGAAGTAGGCATGACTGTCATGTCAGGACCTGAAGCGGACATCCGCGTAGGGAACGCTCTTCCACTTGAAAACATTCCGATGGGTTCTACTATCCACAACATCGAAATGAAACCTGGTAAAGGTGGACAATTGGTACGTTCTGCTGGTACATCCGCTCAGCTTCTAGGGCGTGAAGGCAAATACGTAATCATCCGTCTTCAATCTGGAGAAGTTCGTATGATCCTATCAACTTGCCGTGCAACAATCGGTCAAGTAGGTAACGAGCAACACGAATTGATCAACATCGGTAAAGCAGGTCGTTCACGCTGGATGGGTAAACGTCCAAGTGTCCGTGGATCTGTCATGAACCCTAACGATCACCCACACGGTGGTGGTGAAGGACGTACTCCAATCGGTCGTCCGAGCCCAGTTACACCTTGGGGTAAACCAACTCTTGGCTTCAAAACTCGTAAGAAAAACAACAAATCCGACAAACTTATCGTTCGTCGCCGTAAAAAATAATGTGATGACACTGCGGTTCGGTAAGAGGACCGTAGTACACCCATCACGGAGGGAGGTTTTTCCATGGGCCGCAGCTTGAAGAAAGGACCTTTTGCAGATGATCATCTACTTAAAAAGGTCGACGCTCAAAAAGATACACAAAAGAAACAGGTCATTAAAACTTGGTCTCGCCGTTCCACAATTTTCCCATCCTTCATCGGATTGACGATTGCAGTGTATGACGGACGCAAGCACGTACCTGTCTATGTGACTGAAGATATGGTTGGTCACAAACTCGGTGAATTCGTACCTACGCGCACATACAAAGGTCATGGCGCTGACGATAAGAAAACAAGACGTTAATTGAGAGGAGGTTATTCTGATGCAACAAGCAAAAGCTACTGCCCGCACAGTCCGTATTGCTCCTCGCAAAGTCCGTTTGGTCGTTGATCTTATCCGGGGCAAGAAAATCGGTGAAGCTGTCGCGATTCTACGCCTGACGCCTAAAGCGGCATCGCCGGTTGTAGAAAAAGTATTGAAATCAGCAATCGCTAATGCTGAACACAACTATGAGATGGATGTTGAGAACATGATCGTCAGCGAAGTTTTCGTTGATGAAGGTCCAACAATGAAACGTTTCCGTCCACGAGCACAAGGTCGTGCAAGTGCGATCAACAAACGTACTAGCCACATTACAGTAGTGGTATCCGAAAAGAAGGAGGGGTAATTCGTGGGTCAAAAAGTACATCCTAATGGTTTACGGGTTGGCATCATTCGTGACTGGGATTCGAAATGGTATGCAGAGAAAGACTATGCGACTCTTTTACACGAAGACTTGAAAATCCGTGAGTACATCGAAAAACGCCTTGTTGACGCAGCAGTTTCCAAAGTGGAAATCGAACGTGCAGCAAAGCGTGTCAATATTACAATCCACACTGCGAAGCCGGGTATGGTGATCGGTAAAGGCGGTTCTGAAGTCGAAGCACTTCGTAAATCGTTGAATGATATCACTGGCAAGCGTGTACACATCAACATTGTAGAAATCAAACGTGCTGATCTTGACGCGAAATTGGTTGCAGAATCAATCGCACGCCAATTGGAAAGCCGTGTTTCATTCCGTCGTGCTCAAAAACAAGCAATTCAACGTACAATCCGTTCTGGTGCAAAAGGAATTAAAACTCAAGTTTCCGGACGTCTTGGCGGTGCTGACATCGCTCGTGCGGAACACTACAGTGAAGGTACTGTTCCCCTTCATACATTACGTGCAGACATTGACTATGCACACGCAGAAGCTGATACTACATATGGTAAGCTTGGCGTAAAAGTATGGATTTACCGGGGAGAAGTCCTTCCAGTGAAGAAGAACTCTGGGGAAGGAGGCAACTAATTATGTTAATGCCTAAACGCGTTAAATATCGTCGTGTATTCCGTGGTAAAATGCGCGGAACTACAAAAGGCGGAGCATCTGTGCAATTCGGTGAGTATGGCCTGCAAGCAACTGAATCAGGTTGGATCACGAACCGCCAAATCGAATCCGCTCGTATCGCAATGACACGTTACATGAAACGTGGCGGTAAAGTTTGGATCAATATTTTCCCACACAAGCCATATACGAAAAAGCCTCTTGAAGTCCGGATGGGTTCCGGTAAAGGTGCTGTAGAAGGCTGGGTAGCAGTAGTGAAACCAGGTCGTGTAATGTTTGAAATCGCAGGTGTGTCAGAAGAGGTTGCTCGTGAAGCGCTTCGTCTCGCATCTCACAAACTGCCCGTGAAGAGCAAGTTTGTAAAACGTGAAGAAATTGGTGGTGAATCTAATGAAAGCTAAAGAAATCCGTGACTTAACAACTGCAGAAATTGAGCAAAAAGTGAAATCACTGAAAGAAGAGCTTTTCAACCTTCGCTTCCAATTAGCGACAGGACAATTAGAAAACACTGCACGCATCCGTGAAGTTCGCAAATCGATTGCGCGCATGAAAACTGTAATACGTCAAAGAGAGATCAGTGCAAATAACTGATGAAGGAGGTTGCAGCCATGACTGAGCGTAACCAGCGCAAAGTATATACAGGCCGTGTAGTATCCGACAAAATGGATAAAACGGTTACCGTAATGGTAGAGACACATAAAAAACACACTTTATACGGAAAACGTGTAAAGTACTCGAAGAAATTCAAGGCCCATGACGAACTGAATGAAGCGAAAATCGGCGATGTAGTTCGCATTATGGAAACACGTCCACTTTCAGCTACAAAACGTTTCCGCCTCATCGAGATTGTCGAAAAAGCGGTCATCATCTAATATCGTTCGGAAAGTAAATTCCGAGAGGAGGTAGCCTCAATGATTCAACAAGAAAGCCGTATGAAAGTTGCCGATAACTCAGGTGCACGTGAAGTTCTAACAATTAAAGTACTTGGTGGAACAGGTCGTAAAACTGCTAATATCGGTGACGTCGTTGTTGTAACAGTGAAAAAAGCAACACCAGGTGGCGTTGTCAAGAAAGGCGACGTTGTCAAAGCTGTTATCGTCCGCACGAAAAGCGGAGTTCGTCGTAAAGATGGCTCCTACATTACGTTCGACGAAAACGCATGTGTTATCATCCGTGATGACAAGAGCCCACGTGGGACACGTATTTTCGGACCAGTTGCACGCGAATTGCGCGACAGCAACTTCATGAAAATCATTTCACTAGCTCCAGAAGTTCTTTAATCACATGACAGTGCCAATCAAGGAGGTGCGATGAAATGCACGTTAAAAAAGGCGATAAAGTTATGGTCATCACCGGAAAAGACAAAGGTAAGACCGGAGTAATCTTAGCTGCTTTCCCTAAGAAGGATCGCGTGCTTGTAGAAGGCGTCAACATTGTTAAGAAACATACAAAGCCGAACCAAGCAAATCCTCAAGGCGGAATCGTCAGCCAAGAGGCAGCTATCCATGTATCCAACGTCATGCCAATCGATCCTAAAACAGGCGAGCCTACTCGCGTAGGATACAAAATTGTAGATGGCAAAAAGATTCGTATTGCTAAAAAATCCGGTGAAGCACTGGACAAATGAGTAATGGATGAAAGGAGGTCCAACTGATGAGCCGATTAAAAGAGAAGTTTTCGAAAGAAGTCACACCTGCTCTTATGAGCAAGTTTGAATATACTTCAGTAATGCAAGTACCTAAAGTAGATAAAATCGTCATCAACATGGGTGTTGGTGATGCTGTTCAAAACACAAAAGCGCTTGACGCGGCAGTAGAAGATCTAACGATTATTTCCGGTCAAAAACCAGTTGTAACAAAAGCGAAAAAATCAATCGCTGGATTCCGTCTTCGTGAAGGAATGCCGATTGGAGCAAAAGTTACATTGCGCGGTGAACGTATGTATGAATTCCTGGACAAGCTGATCTCAGTTTCACTTCCACGTGTTCGTGACTTCCGAGGCGTTTCGAAAAAATCATTCGACGGTCGCGGCAACTACACACTTGGTGTGAAAGAACAGCTGATTTTCCCTGAAATCGACTACGATAAAGTATCTAAAGTACGAGGAATGGATATCGTCATCGTTACGACTGCTAACTCTGATGAAGAAGCACGCGAGTTGCTAACGCAGTTCGGCATGCCGTTCCAAAAGTAAACTAGAGGGAGGCGAAAACGTGGCTAAGAAATCAATGATCGTTAAACAGAAACGTACGCAAAAGTTCAAGGTTCAAGAATATACACGTTGCGAGCGATGTGGTCGTCCGCACTCCGTATATCGTAAATTTAAACTTTGCCGTATTTGTTTCCGAGAACTCGCATATAAGGGACAAATTCCTGGCGTTAAAAAAGCTAGTTGGTAATCCCCTAACTTGGGAAGGAGGTTAATGGAATGACAATGAGTGATCCGATCGCAGATATGCTTACACGCATCCGTAACGCGAACATGGTTCGTCACGAGAAGCTTGAGGTACCTGCTTCAAATATGAAAAAAGAAATCGCTGAAATCTTGAAACGTGAAGGTTTCGTCCGCGATGTTGAATATGTGGAAGATAGCAAACAAGGCATTATCCGCATTTTCCTTAAATATGGTCAAAACAACGAGCGTGTTATCACTGGTCTTAAACGTATATCAAAACCTGGTCTTCGTGTTTATGCTAAAACAAATGAAGTTCCTAAAGTTTTGAATGGCCTTGGTATCGCCCTTGTATCCACGTCGAACGGTCTCCTTACTGACAAGGAAGCACGCGCGAAACAAGTAGGCGGAGAAGTCGTAGCTTACGTTTGGTAATCTGTAACAATTGAATGGAGGTGCAATAGGATGTCCCGAATTGGTAAACGTCCGATCGAGGTACCTGAAAACGTGACAGTTACTATCTCTGATAACAACGAAGTCACTGTTAAAGGCCCGAAAGGCGAACTTACAAATACATTTAACACTGATATTAAAATCGAACAGGAAGGCAACGTCATCACTTTGACTCGCCCATCTGAATCGAAAGAACACCGTTCCATCCACGGAACTACTCGTTCCCTTCTGGACAATATGGTAACTGGTGTATCAAAAGGTTTTGAACGTACACTTGAACTTGTCGGGGTTGGTTACCGTGCACAGCTTCAAGGCACAAAGCTTGTATTGAACGTAGGTTACTCCCACCCGGTTGAGTTTACACCGGAAGAAGGAGTTACAGTTGAAGTACCTGCTAACACGAAAATCATCGTTCGCGGTATCAACAAAGAGCGCGTCGGTGCATTGGCTTCTAACATTCGTAAAGTACGTCCACCTGAGCCGTATAAAGGTAAAGGTATTAAGTACGAAGGCGAAATTATCCGTCGTAAAGAAGGAAAAACAGGTAAATAATGCCGCGTAAAGGCATTCGGAAGGAGTGACCACGATGATCACGAAACAAGATAAGAACGCTGTCCGCAAAAAACGTCACGCACGTGTGCGTACGAAGATCAGCGGAACTCCAGCGCGTCCACGCTTGAATGTTTATCGTTCAAACAAACATATCTATGCACAACTAATCGACGATATGAATGGCGTTACGATTGCTAGTGCTTCCACTATGGATAAAGGGTTCGATATGGACTCTAAGGCGAATGCTGAAGCAGCAGCTAAAGTCGGCGAGATGATCGCGAAGAAAGCCGTTGAAAAGGATGTCAAATCGGTTGTTTTCGACCGTG
Source organism: Sporosarcina luteola (assembly GCF_023715245.1). Classification (GTDB taxonomy): domain Bacteria; phylum Bacillota; class Bacilli; order Bacillales_A; family Planococcaceae; genus Sporosarcina; species Sporosarcina luteola_C. The sequence continues at coordinate 189,419 of NZ_JAMBNV010000002.1, read as the reverse complement.
GCGGATACCTATTCCACGGCCGTGTGAAAGCTCTTGCAGACGCAGCACGCGAAAATGGACTTGAATTTTAATTAAGAAGGAGGGACATATTTCATGCGTCGTAATGATCAGAATAGAAGTGAATTCGAAGAACGCGTAGTAACGATCAACCGCGTAGCGAAAGTGGTAAAGGGTGGACGTCGTTTCCGCTTCACAGCACTTGTCGTTGTCGGCGATAAAAACGGCCGCGTCGGTTTTGGAACAGGGAAAGCGCAAGAGGTTCCTGATGCTATCCGTAAAGCAATCGAAGATGCGAAGAAGAACTTGATCGAAGTGCCAATGGTTAAAGGAACGACTCCACACGAAATTATTGGACGTTTCGGTGCAGGTCAAATCCTTATCAAACCGGCAGCACCTGGTACAGGAGTAATCGCCGGAGGACCTGTCCGTGCGGTACTTGAACTTGCAGGAATCACGGATATCCTTTCAAAATCCTTGGGATCAAGCACACCGATCAACATGGTACGTGCAACAATTGAAGGATTGAAGAATTTGAAACGCGCTGAAGAGGTTGCTAAATTGCGCGGTAAATCCGTAGAAGAACTGTTAGGTTAAGGGGGGAAACAATATGGCGAACAAACTTGAAATCACCCTTACGAAAAGTGTAATCGGCTCAAAGCCAGCACAACGTAAAACAGTTGAAGCTCTCGGTCTGCGTAAGTTGAATCAGACAGTTGAACATCAAGACAACGTAGCAATCCGTGGCATGATCAGCAAGGTTAGCCACTTAGTCACTGTTAAAGAACAATAATGCACATTTTCGATATAAGGAGGTGCCGATAAGATGAAATTACACGATATGAAGCCAGCTGAAGGCGCACGTAAAGCACGTAAACGCATTGGTCGTGGAATCGGTTCCGGTACAGGTAAAACTTCCGGTAAAGGTCATAAAGGACAAAACGCTCGCTCCGGCGGCGGTGTCCGTCTTGGATTCGAGGGTGGACAAATTCCACTTTTCCAACGACTTCCGAAGCGTGGATTTACGAATATCAATCGTAAAGAATATGCAATCGTGAATTTGGACGTACTGAACCGTTTTGACGAAGGTACCGAAGTTTCGCCTGAATTGCTAATTGAAACTGGAATCGTGAGCAATGAAAAATCAGGAATTAAGATTCTTGGAAATGGGACTCTTGAAAAAAAGATTACTGTCAAAGCTCATAAATTCTCTGCTTCTGCTAAAGAAGCGATCGAGAAAGCGGGCGGGCAAGCAGAGGTGATTTAATGTTTCAGACAATCTCCAACTTTATGCGCGTTAGAGATATTCGGTCTAAAATCATTTTCACACTAGTAGTGCTCATCGTATTCAGACTCGGTGCATTTGTGCCGGTCCCAAACGTTGATGCAACAGCTTTGCAACAATCAAACAACCAATTCATCGGATTTCTAAACATATTCGGCGGTGGCGCGTTATCGCAGTTCTCCATTTTTGCAATGGGAATCATGCCGTACATCACCGCTTCCATCATTGTGCAATTATTGCAGATGGATGTTGTTCCGAAATTCACTGAATGGGCGAAGCAAGGGGATGTCGGAAGACGGAAGCTTGCTCAGTTCACAAGATATTTCACAGTCGTCCTCGCCTTTATTCAAGCGATTGCCATGTCATTCGGCTTTAACCAAATGTTTGGTGGCACGCTTATCCTTGGCGAAGGGATCTCCACATATGTGATGATCGCGATTGTTTTAACTGCCGGTACATCATTCCTGCTTTGGCTTGGTGAGCAGATCACCGCAAAAGGAGTCGGTAATGGTATTTCCATTATCATCTTCGCGGGTATCGTTGCAGCTATTCCGAATGCAGTGAACCAACTCTATGCAACACAAATTCAAGATGCGGGAGACGCGTTGTTCATTCGTCTTGCTATGATGGCATTATTGTTGATCGTCATCATTGCGATCATCGTCGGAGTCGTTTATGTACAGGAAGCGCTCCGTAAAATTCCGATTCAGTACGCAAAACGTATGACAGGTCGTCAACAGACGACGGCCGGACAACAAACGCACTTACCATTGAAATTGAATGCTGCAGGTGTTATCCCGGTAATCTTCGCTGTGGCGTTTTTCATCACTCCTCAGCAATTGAGTGCATTTTTCGGTGATAATAGTGTTACAAAATTCATTACACGGACGTTTGACTACAATCAACCGGTCGGGATGATCATTTATGTAGCACTGATCCTTGCTTTCACATATTTCTACGCATTCATTCAGGTGAATCCGGAGAATATGGCAGATAACCTGAAAAAGCAAGGCGCGTATATCCCAGGCATCCGTCCAGGACAAAATACGCAAAACTATTTAACGAGCACTTTGTACAGACTAACATTTGTTGGCTCGCTCTTCCTTGCCACAATAGCAGTCATGCCGATTTTCTTCATCAATTTGGCGAACCTTCCACAGTCCGCTCAAATCGGAGGAACTAGCTTGCTCATCGTCGTCGGGGTTGCACTTGAAACGATGAAACAGCTTGAATCACAACTCGTGAAGAGGCATTACAAAGGGTTCATGAAATAATATTTTGAATAGGCGCGCCCCTTGGTGAGCTCCTGTTTTAAATAATTACGGAGGGCAAGACGTATGAATATCGTATTAATGGGTCTGCCGGGTGCCGGTAAAGGTACGCAAGCAGATAAAATTGTCGAAAAGTACGAAATCCCTCATATTTCTACAGGCGATATGTTCCGTGCTGCGATTGCAGAAGGCACGGAACTTGGAGTCAAAGCAAAATCGTTCATGGATCAAGGTGCTCTTGTTCCTGATGAAGTGACAATTGGCATTGTGCGTGAACGACTAAGCAAATCGGATTGTGATAACGGATTCCTACTTGATGGTTTTCCGCGTACAGTTCCTCAGGCAGAAGCATTGGATGCACTGCTTTCGGAGATGGGCAGGAAGATTGAGCATGTTCTCAACATCAAAGTAGAAAAAGAAGAACTTATCGCAAGATTGACCGGTCGCAGAATATGTAAAGTATGCGGCACATCCTACCATTTGCAATTCAACCCGCCAAAGGTTGAAGGCAAATGTGATAAGGATGGCGGAGAACTTTATCAGCGGGCGGACGACAATCCGGAAACTGTAACTAACCGTCTGGAAGTAAATATGAATCAAACAGCACCACTATTGGCGTATTACAACGACAAAGGCGTGCTGACAAACATAGATGGACAAAAAGACATCAATGTTGTTTTCAATGATCTGGACGCTATCCTACAAGAGAGTGGCCAGTGATCCTTTCCGGACGCAATTCATGCACGCCATATTGCGGGCAGCATCACACTGTTGCACGGAAAGAGCATATGATTAACGAGCTGCAAAGGCATATGGTGCCCGGTATAGGAACTGGTGATAATCCATTGGCGACACTGTTTCGGGACTTTGTAAATGCAAATATCCGCCGAGGTGGGTATAATGTAAAAGGTGTCCGGAACCATGTGGCGAAAATGGAACGCACCAACGGCAATCCTGTCGTTTGTGTCTTTTCCGACGCGATTTTCCACAACAAGAGTCGGGGACTGACTTACGGGAAACGAAGTGTGACAGACGTCTTTCGAACATCACTCATGCAATCCGGACATATGTTGAAGGAAGCTTTGAAGGCGACTGCTGCCGCTCGATGGTTAAGAGCTTTATTGGATATAGAAGGGAGACAGGATTGATGGCGAAGGACGACGTAATTGAAGTTGAAGGTACCGTAGTCGAAACGTTGCCGAACGCGATGTTCAAGGTGGAATTGGAAAACGGTCATACGATTCTTGCACATGTTTCTGGCAAGATCCGTATGCACTTTATCCGCATCCTGCCTGGCGACAAAGTGACGATGGAACTCTCACCTTATGATTTAACACGCGGTCGTATCACATACCGTTTTAAATAAAACTTTTGCAACTCCGGAATATTGAAGGAGGTTGGGTAAGATGAAAGTAAGGCCATCTGTAAAACCGATCTGCGAAAAATGTAAAGTTATTCGCAGACGCGGCCGAGTAATGGTAATCTGTGAAAATCCAAAACATAAACAAAGACAAGGCTAATACAAAGGGAGGTGCACAATCTATATGGCACGTATTGCTGGTGTAGACGTACCGCGCGATAAGCGCGTAGTCATTTCATTGACATACATTTTTGGAATTGGGAAAACAACTGCACAGAAGGTCCTAGCTGGAGCTGGCGTTTCTGAAGAAACACGGGTTCGTGATCTTACTGATGCTGAACTTGATAAAATCCGTGAGCAAATCGACGCTTTGAAAGTTGAAGGGGACCTTCGTCGTGAAACTTCCCTTAACATCAAACGTTTGATGGAAATCGGTAGCTTCCGTGGAATCCGTCACCGTCGTGGATTACCTGTTCGTGGACAAAACACGAAAAACAACGCACGTACACGTAAAGGTCCTAAACGGACTGTCGCTAACAAGAAGAAATAATAGGTAAAGGAGGTTTTTCGTAGACATGGCACGTAAACAACAAACTCGTAAACGTCGTGTGAAAAAGAATATTGAAACTGGTATTGCACATATCCGTTCGACGTTCAACAATACAATCGTAACGATCACTGATAGTCATGGGAATGCTCTTTCTTGGTCCAGTGCTGGTGCACTAGGATTCAGAGGATCCCGTAAATCAACTCCGTTTGCTGCACAAATGGCTGCTGAAACTGCTGCCAAAACTGCTATGGAGCATGGCTTAAAGTCTTTGGAGGTTACTGTTAAAGGACCGGGTGCTGGTCGTGAAGCTGCAATCCGTTCACTACAAGCTGCAGGTCTTGAAGTAACTGCAATCAGAGACGTAACACCGGTTCCGCATAACGGATGCCGCCCACCGAAACGTCGTCGTGTATAATGGTTTGTTCTCCAATTGATTGAAAAGCACAATTTTTGGTAAAACTGAATTGTGTGATTGCATTTTGATTTCTTTTGATAATCGATTTCAATATGGAACGGCCTATATACTAGACGTTTTGAAGGAGGGTAAATGAATGATCGAGATTGAAAAACCGAAGATTGAAACAGTTATGATCAGCGAAGATTCCAAGTTCGGTAAATTTATTATTGAACCATTGGAGCGTGGATACGGAAACACTTTAGGGAATTCCTTGCGCCGCGTGCTTCTTTCCTCATTGCCAGGAGCTGCCGTGACATCTATCCAGATCGACGGAGTTCTTCATGAATTCTCTACAATTGAAGGTGTCGTCGAAGACGTTGCAACAATTATTTTGAATGTGAAGAAACTTGCTCTCAAAATCTATTCGGATGATGAGAAAGTGATTGAAATAGATGTAAAAGGCGAAGGAACGGTTACTGCAGCGGATATCACCCATGACAGTGATGTTGAAGTGCTTAATCCGGATCTTCAAATCGCTACACTAGGCAAGAATGGTCATTTGCGTATGCGGATGTATGCTGTTCGGGGCCGAGGGTATGCACCTTCCGATCAAAACAAACGTGAGGATCTTGCGATTGGTGTTATTCCGATCGACTCTATTTACACTCCAGTTTCACGCGTCAATTTCCAAGTAGAGAATACTCGTGTAGGTCAAAGCACTAACTTTGATAAGTTGACGTTTGACATTTGGACAGATGGAAGCATCGGTCCAAAAGAAGCTGTTTCGCTCGGAGCAAAAATCCTGACGGAGCATCTGAATATATTCGTCGGCATGACTGACGAAGCACAAACTGCTGAAATCATGGTGGAAAAAGAAGAAGACCAGAAAGAGAAAGTTCTTGAGATGACTATCGAAGAGCTTGATCTATCAGTCCGTTCATATAACTGCCTGAAACGTGCAGGCATCAATACAGTACTTGAACTTGCTAATAAGTCCGAGGACGAAATGATGAAAGTGCGCAACCTTGGCCGTAAATCACTTGAAGAAGTGAAGGCGAAATTGGACGAGTTGAACCTCGGGTTACGCTCGGAAGATTAATCAACTAGATTGAAGGAGGGAAACTTCTATGGGTTACAGAAAACTTGGACGTACAAGTTCACAACGTAAAGCAATGCTTCGCGACTTGGCGACAGACCTAATCGTGCATGAGCGCATCCAAACGACAGAAGCGCGTGCGAAAGAATTACGTTCAGTCGTTGAAAAGATGATCACGCTTGGTAAACGCGGTGACTTGCATGCACGTCGTCAAGCAGCACAATTCATTCGTCGTGAGTTGGTAACAACTGCGGATGAAGAAGGTAATGAGAAAGAAATCTATGCAATTCAAAAGCTATTCGATAACGTTGCACCACGTTACGCAGATCGTCAAGGCGGTTATACGCGTATCATGAAAATGGGACCACGTCGCGGAGACGGAGCACCTGTTGTCGTTATTGAGTTAGTTTAATTACTAAATACAAACAACCGAGGGTGTGTCTGTCATACGCACAGCCACGCCCTTTTCTTATCTATATGATTTATACGACAATATTAAAAGCTGAGTGTTATGATCGACGGTTCAGCCGATCGGTCTAGCTCTACGCATCTCATCCGCTGATCCGGATTGAGCACCCGGCATCAGAATAGAATGGAGCGCATTTCTTCGGATGAGGTGCGCGCTTTTTTTATTTGTTCAGAGAAAAAATTGTAGAATTCAGTTGTTTCATACATAATCAGTAAAACCCGGAGGTGACATATGTGAAGGAAATTTTGTCGTTGGATCACGTGTCCTATTCATACGAGTCGGAAGATGGCGTAACGCGGAGAGCGGTTGACGATGTCAATTTCACCGTGAATGACGGTGAATGGATTGCTATCGTCGGTCATAATGGCTCAGGAAAATCGACGTTGGCGAAGCTGATGATCGGTCTTTTGTTTCCAGAGGAAGGTAAAGTGAAAGTCTTCCTGGAGGAGCTGAACGCGGACAACTTATGGGAAATCCGTTCGGACATCGGAATCGTCTTTCAAAATCCGGATAATCAATTCGTCGGCTCGACTGTTCAGGACGATGTTGCATTCGCTTTGGAGAACAATGGCATCCCTTTCGAGGAAATGGTGCCACGTGTCCACGAATCGCTTGCTCAAGTGAACATGGAAGGATTTCTGGATCATGAGCCTCATCATCTATCCGGTGGACAAAAACAGCGTGTGGCAATTGCGGGGGCACTTGCGATGCGTCCCAGACTGCTTATTTTGGATGAGGCGACTTCCATGCTTGATCCGCAAGGGCGCGATGAGGTGATCCAAGTCGTTGATGAACTTAAGCGGGCAACGGGGCTCACGGTCATTTCCATTACACATGATTTGGAAGAAGTGCTATTGGCTGATAGGGTCATAGTAATGAATGATGGGAAGTTGTTGTTGACAGGCAAGCCTGAGGAGATTTTTGCTCATGGAGATAAGCTGGAGTCAATTGGGTTGGATTTGCCTTTCGCTGCAAGACTATCGCGTTCGTTGCGCCAGGCAGGAGTCGGGATACAAGGGGAACATATGACGGAAGAAGAGTTGGTGAATGAATTATGGACATCTCACTTCAACAAGTAGGCTATTCGTATGCAAAAGGCACGCCTTTTGAAAAACGGGCCCTTTACGAGGTGAATGCTTCGATACGGACAGGATCGTACACGGCGATCATCGGACATACAGGATCAGGCAAATCGACGTTGCTTCTCCATTTAAACGGTTTATTGAAACCGACTGAAGGTGTAGTGCGTGTCGGAGATGTTAGCATCACCGCTGACACGAAGGCGAAAGAGCTGAAAAAGATCCGTCGGCACGTCGGCATCGTGTTCCAATTTCCTGAACATCAGCTCTTTGAGGAAACAGTGGAAAAGGATATCATGTTCGGTCCGCTGAATTTCGGGATCCCCGAAGAAGAGGCTAGGCAGCGTGCCCATGAATTGATCCGACTGTTGGGATTGCCTGAAGACGTTGCACAGAAGTCGCCGTTCGATTTATCGGGGGGACAGATGCGACGTGTGGCGATTGCCGGCGTCCTTGCATTCAAGCCGTCAGTCCTCATTTTGGACGAACCGACGGCCGGACTCGATCCGCGTGGACGGAAAGAAATTATGGAGCTGTTTACCAAATTGCATAAAGAGGAAGGCTTGACGACCATCCTCGTCACTCACAGCATGGAGGATGCCGCTAGATACGCGGATCAGGTCCTCGTCATGCATGAGGGGCGTTCTGTTATGGCTGGAGCGCCTGAGGAAGTGTTCGGGGATGTTGACCGACTAAAGTCTTTCCGGCTCGGCTTGCCGCGTTCTGTGGCGTTTCAGCATAAAGTGGAGAAGCTATTTGGCAAGCGATTTGGAACGCTGGCACTGACGGAAGAGCAGCTTGCTAAGACAATTGCAGAAGCTCTGAAGGAAGAAGGTGAGCGATAATGTTGGAGAAGATGATTTTCGGCCGATACGTGCCGGGAAATTCATTCGTCCATCGGCTGGATCCGAGATCGAAGCTGCTGTTCGTCTTCTTGTTCATCGTAGCGGTCTTTCTAGCTAACAATACGGCGACGTACGCTTTGCTATTGGCTTTCACATTGCTCGTCATTTCTATTGCGCGCATCCGGCTCTATTTCCTGTTCAACGGATTGAAGCCGATTCTCTTCCTAATCATATTCACATTGCTCATGCACTTCATTTTCACTAAAGAAGGTGCATTGCTGATCGATTGGAAGTTCCTCAAAATTTACGAAGAAGGCGTCAGGCAGGGGATTTACATTTCCATCCGCTTCCTCGTGCTTGTCTTGATGACAACCATATTAACGTTGACAACGTCCCCCATTTCCATCACGGACGGAATGGAGACGCTGTTGAATCCTTTAAAGCGTATTAAATTGCCTGTCCACGAGCTTGCATTAATGATGTCGATTTCCCTTCGCTTCATCCCTACATTGATGGATGAAACCGATAAGATATTAAAAGCGCAGCTCGCACGTGGTTCCGATTTGACGAGCGGGACTGTCAAAGAAAGGATCCGGGCGGTCGTTCCTCTTCTTGTCCCTCTTTTCGTCAGCGCGTTCAAACGGGCGGAGGACCTCGCAATCGCAATGGAAGTGAGAGGCTACCGCGGCGGAGAGGGCAGGACGAGGTACCGTCAATTGAATTGGCAATGGCGTGATACAGTGGTCATCATTCTCTTCCTCTTTTTAGTCGCCGCTCTTATTTGGCTAAGAGGAGGGAACTGAGATGAGACGTGTTAAAGCCACAGTAGCTTATGACGGTACAGACTACGCTGGATATCAGTTCCAACCGAATATGCGGACAGTGCAGTCCGTCATTGACAAGGCGCTTGTGAAGCTCCACAAAGACAGTTCCATCCACTCTGTCGCAAGTGGCAGAACGGACGCAGGTGTGCATGCATGGGGCCAAGTAATCCATTTTGACACACCACTAGAGCTGCCGCTTGATCGCTGGCAAATGGCGCTGAATGTTTTATTGCCTAAAGACGTACGGATCGTCAAAACGGAATTTGTAAATGACGATTTCCATGCGCGCTATTCGGCAACAGGTAAAACGTATATGTATAAATGGTCGTCCAGTGAAGTGCAGAGTCCCTTTGAACGCAATTATGCAGTCCATTTGGGGAAGTGGCGGCCGGATGTCACTAGGATGCGCGAGGCTGCCGAGTATTTAATTGGTACGCATGATTTCACGAGTTTCTGTTCGTCAAAGACTGCTACGTCGAACAAAGTGCGGACAGTCAGGGAATTGACGGTTGCACAACAGGGCGAAGAGCTGATCATGACGATTGAAGGCGACGGTTTTCTGTACAACATGGTACGGACAATTGCCGGTATGCTTTTTGCAGTCGGCATCGGTTGGAACGAGCCGCAAGACATGAAGGAAATCCTTGAGGCGAAGGACCGGAAAAGGGCTGGCAAAACGGCGCCAGCACACGGTTTGTACTTGATGAATGTCACGTACTAGACCCGTGTCAACTTTTCCTGGCGTTTTCTAACAAAACGCTTGACTTATGAACGTATTCAATATAAGATGATAAATGGTATTTCAATAACCCCACAATAAGCCCCGGAAAGTTTATTTGTGTTTAGGGATAGAGAAAACGGAACAGATTTGATATTTTTAGGAGGAAACAATACATGCGTACAACATTCATGGCTAAAGGTCACGAAGTAGAGCGTAAATGGCTCGTTGTCGACGCTGAAGGACAGACGCTTGGTCGTCTAGCTTCTGAAGTTGCATCAATTTTGCGCGGCAAAAACAAACCTACGTTCACACCACACGTTGACACTGGCGATCACGTTATCATCATCAACGCTGAGAAAATCCATTTGACTGGGAATAAATTAAAAGATAAAATCTACTATCGCCACTCTGGCTATACTGGTAATCTTAAACAACGTACTGCGCTTGAAATGCGTACGAACTATCCAACTAAAATGTTGGAACTTGCGATTAAAGGGATGCTTCCAAAAGGCCCACTTGGTCGTCAAACATTCAAGAAACTTCATGTCTATGCTGGACCGGAACATCCACATACGGCACAAAAACCAGAAGCATACGAGCTTCGTGGATAATTAAGAGGAGGAAACACTTTTGGCACAAGTACAATATATCGGCACTGGCCGTCGTAAAAGCTCAGTAGCTCGTGTACGTCTCGTACCTGGTGAAGGCAAAATTGTCGTCAACAACCGTGACGTAGAAGACTACGTACCATTCGAAACACTTCGTGAAGTGATCAAACAACCACTTGTAGCTACTGAAACACTTGGCAGCTATGACATCCATGTAAACGTCCACGGCGGCGGTTACACAGGTCAAGCAGGCGCAATCCGCCACGGCGTAGCACGCGCTCTACTTACTGTAGACCCTGACTTCCGCGGTACTTTGAAATCTGCTGGTTTGCTTACACGTGACTCACGCATGAAAGAACGTAAAAAATACGGTCTTAAAGGCGCGCGTCGTGCACCTCAGTTCTCAAAACGTTAATCTACGAATATTTACAACCCTTTCCCGAGTTTTCAGGAAAGGGTTTTTTGTTTGGAGATTTTGGAATCATGTAGTTTGTAGTTTGCTTTTATGAAGTCTTCTTTACTTTGAAAGTGTAAACACGAAGAATGATTTATCAAAATAAAATAACATTCGTGTTTTCGTTGACCGGCTTACAGTTTTTATGCTATAAATGTAAAGTGAAAAAACAACTTCACAAACTGTGTGATAATTTTATTTTAATAATAAATGTATATGCTTGGGAATATGGCTCAAGCGTTTCTACCTGGTAACCGTAAACTACCGGACTACATGAAAAACTGACTGGAAACATTTTTGTTCCATTGTTTTTCGTGAATCGGTAAACCGGATAGGTAGAATCTATCTGGTTTTTTGTATTTCATCCAGAAAAGAAATTGCCGGAAGAAGCATATGAATAGCTTCCCGCTAATAACGGGAGACTAATCTAAAGTGATTCAAACAAATATTTATTCTAGAGGATGGGACAGCATGACGAAAAAACCTATTTATTTCAACCACGACGGTGGAGTCGACGACCTTATATCTTTATTCTTATTGCTTCGAATGGATAATGTCGAACTGACAGGCGTATCTGTCATTCCGGCGGATTGTTATTTAGAGCCGGCTGTTTATGCAAGTCGGAAAATAATCGACCGCTTCGGGAATGGTGTTAGCCTCGATGTAGCAGAATCGAACTCTCGCGGGAAAAATCCTTTTCCGAAAGACTGGAGGATGCATGCATTTCTTGTAGATGCACTGCCAATTCTAAATGAATCTGGGAAAGTTGTTACGCCCGTGGCGGAGAAGCCGGCACATCTTCATATGATCGATGCGATTCGGAATACTTCAGAAAAGACCACTTTATTATTTACAGGCCCACTTACTGACCTCGCTCGTGCATTGGACGTAGCGCCGGATATTGAAGAGAAAATCGAAAGACTTGTTTTCATGGGTGGCACTTTCCGTGAAGATGGGAATGTTCATGAGCCAGAACATGATGGTACAGCTGAGTGGAATGTGTTTTGGGATCCGGAAGCAGCGGCTCGCGTATGGGAAACAAACATCGAAATAGATTTAGTCGCGCTTGAAAGTACAAACCAGGTGCCACTAACTTTGGATGTGCGTGAACGTTGGGCAAGGGAACGCAACTATATCGGGGTCGACTTTCTCGGTCAATGTTATGCAATGGTTCCGCCGCTCGTCCACTTTAAAACAAATTCCACGTACTATTTATGGGATGTGTTAACAACAGCATTTCTTGGAAAAACAGATCTTGTTAAAGTAAAATCGGTCAATAGTATTGTCATTCCGGATGGACCAAGTCAGGGTCGGACAGTGGAAACACCTGACGGACGCCCAGTAAATGTTGTTTATGATGTGAATCGAGACGCATTCTTCGATTACATTACGGAATTGGCAAAGCAGGTGAGTGGAGAAAACTCCAAATAAAAACGATTAATCAACATGATTTTAATATGATAGGAGAGATACTATGCAATACATCTGGGGAATTGGCGGCATCATTGGGATATTAGCGATTGCATGGTGCCTATCAACAGCAAGAAAGTCCATTAATCCGAGAACTGTTTTTGGGGCTTTGGCCATCCAAATTATTTTCGGATTTATGGTGTTAAAATGGGAGTTCGGAAGAAAAATCTTGGAATACATTTCTGGAATTGTCCAAAAAGTAATCGACTCCTCCAATGAAGGAATTCAATTCTTATTTGGAGGAGTACTAGGGGCAGAAGGTGCAGGCTTCACCTTTGCATTTCAAGTGTTGCCCATTATCATTTTCTTTGCTTCCTTAGTATCGGTACTTTATTATTTAGGAATTATGCAATTCTTGACGAAAATCCTTGGTGGCCTTTTGGCGAAGGCCCTCAAGACGAGTGAAACCGAATCGATGTCGGCTGCTGCCAATATTTTTCTCGGACCGACGGAAGCCCCATTAGTCGTAAAACCTTATATTGAAAAAATGACTAGATCAGAGTTGTTTGCGGTAATGGTAGGAGGCCTGGCCTGCGTGTCAGGTGCCGTGTTAGGCGGTTACGCCATGTTAGGGGTTCCTATCGAATATTTGTTGGCGGCAGCTTTCATGGGTGCTCCGGCTGGATTATTATTTGCGAAAATCATCGTTCCTCAAACGGTACAGTTGAACGAAACAGAAGATGTTCAAATGGTAAAAGACACAGAATCCAAAAACGTCATCGATGCGGCTTCACGCGGGGCGATGGATGGATTGAAAATAGCGGTTGGTGTAGGTGCGATGTTAATCGCGTTTATCTCTCTCATTTACTTGATTAACCTAATCACCGGAGCAATTGGCGGGTTCTTTGGATTTGAATCGTTAACGCTTGAAAAAATATTAGGGTATCTTTTCTTCCCAATCGCCTTCCTCATTGGTGTTCCTTGGGAGGAAGCATTGCAAGCCGGTTCATTTATCGGACAAAAATTCATACTGAACGAATTCGTTGCCTATACTTCTTTTGCATCTGAAATAGCGAATCTGTCACCTAAGAGCGTCGCGATGATCAGCTTTGCACTATGCGGCTTCGCAAATCTTTCAGCGCTTGCTATGTTAATTGGCGGTTTAGGTGGAATGGCCCCTTCAAGAAGACAAGACATCGCGGAGATGGGATTACGTGCAATCATCGCTGCGACACTAGCCAATCTCACGAGTGCAGCTATTGCGGGGATGTTAATTTAATTTCCACTGGAGTTCAAAATATTGGACTGAAGATCCCTCACCCCTATAATATGAAGGGAATGAACAAGAGGAGGAATCGGCATGAAGGAAATGACTACAACTGAACTCCAGAAGCAGTTGGAAAACGGTGAAACAGTTAATATGATTGATGTCCGGGAAGAAGATGAAGTTGAACAAGGTATGATTCCAGGTGCAATCCATATTCCATTAGGGGAAGTTCCGGAGCGTTTGGAAGAGCTCGAAAAGGCTGCACCATATGTGCTCATTTGCCGGTCGGGCGGGCGCAGTGGGCGTGCAGCAGAGTTCTTAGAGGCAAAAGGATATGACGTGACCAATATGGTCGGCGGCATGCTGGACTGGCAAGGGGACGTTGAATAAGCATTGTGTAAAAAGAGCCGAATCGGCTCTTTTTTTGTTGTATGCGTTATAAGTGAGGAGGGCTCAAAGATGGACAGGGTCCATTCTTTCGCATTCAGGGTCCATTCATTCCAGCAAGGGTCCATTCTTTCGTGTTCAGGGTCCATTCATTCCAGCAAGGGTCTATTCTTTCGCGTTCAAGGTCCATTCATGCTGTTCATCTGAAATGTAATACAAGCATTCATATCTTCGCTAAAGTCTGCGTATAGTGGAGGAAAAAGGCGGTGTGAGATTGAAACGATGGCTTATCATCGGGTTATTATTTGCGAGTTCCCTTCTTGTAGTGCTTTACGGTGTGAATGCCTCGGACAGAGGATTCTTCATGCCTGAACAGCTTGGGGGAATGAAGATTCTCATTGATCCTGGGCACGGTGGATTGGATGGGGGAGCGTCAGTTGGAGAAGTAGTAGAGAGGGATATTACCTTAAGCATTGCACATGAGTTGAAGAAAAGGCTTGAAAAGAAGGGTGCAATGGTTGTCATGACCCGTGAGAAGGAAGGAGACGCCATTGCGGAACATGCACCAAGTGATAAGTTTGGAACGATTCGGCAAAGGAAGATGGCTGATTTGAAACTGCGTGAAAGTATCGCTATCGACGAGGAACCCGACATCTTCCTCAGTGTCCACGTGAATGCAATTCCAGAACAAAGATGGCGGGGCTCTCAAGTATTTTATCATGCGGAAGGACATCCCGGAGGCGAGCTGTTAGCCAAGTCAATTCAAGGGTCTTTCGTAACGAATCTACAAAACACCGAGCGAGAAGCCATGGCGATTAAAGGGGTTTATTTATTGAAAAAGGTTCCAATGCCTTCAGTACTTATAGAAACCGGCTTCATCTCCAATCCTGAAGAACGGGCATTGTTGATGGATCCTGCGTACCGGGGGAAAGTGGCAGATGCGATTGTGGAAGGAATTATTCAATTTCAACTATCGGAAAAACAATGAAAGTAAATTCCGACTTTGAAGAAGGGGCAATATGGTATACTTAGGGAAGAATGAATAAATCTCTAAGGGGTGGCCATATTGATAAACGAACAAATTATCCGTGATGTTGTAGGCGAGTTGAAGGATCCGTTTTTACATAAAACACTTGCGGAAACAGATGGAATTGTCAGCATATCGGTTAAACCGGAGAAGAAGCATGTCAGTGTAAAATTGGCCATCGCTAAAGTCAACACGGCGGAGCAAATGAACTTGCAGACGAAAGTGGTTGAAGTGATAAAGGCGGCCGGGGCGGATTCAGTCGGAATCCGATTTGAGGAGCTTCCGCCCGAGACGCTTGAAAAGTTCCGTGGCACTGCGACGGAGGCGGAAGCACAGGACCTGCTGTCACCGTTAAATGATATTGAATTCATTTCGATTGCATCCGGGAAAGGCGGAGTCGGTAAGTCGACCGTTTCCGTGAACTTGGCGGTTGCGCTCGCTCGTCTCGGGAAAAAGGTCGGATTGATCGATGCGGATATTTACGGATTCAGTGTGCCGGATATGATGGGCATTACCGAATTGCCGGTAATCCGTGAAGACCGAATTATTCCGGTGGAGCGTTTTGGCGTGAAAGTAATTTCCATGGGGTTCTTTGTAGAAGATAACGCTCCGGTCGTATGGCGCGGACCGATGCTCGGGAAAGTGCTAGATCAGTTCTTCCGGGATGTGGACTGGGGTCCCTTGGATTACCTCATCTTGGATTTGCCACCTGGAACAGGAGACGTTGCGCTTGATATCCATCAAATGATTCCTTCCTCCAAAGAAATTGTTGTTACTACGCCTCATCCAACTGCTGCATTCGTAGCAGCGCGTGCAGGTGCAATGGCGCTCCAAACGGATCATACGTTACTAGGTGTCATTGAAAACATGGCATGGTTTGAATCGAAGCTGTCTAACGAAAAGGAATATGTCTTCGGACAAGGGGGAGGCACGCGGTTGGCGGAGGAATTACGCACCGAGCTTTTAGGTCAAATCCCACTTGGGCAGCCCGATTGGAATGAAACAGATTTCGCGCCTTCCGTTTATGCGGAGCATCATCCGATTGGTCAAACATACACAGAAATTGCAAAGGCAGTTATCGACAAAACAAATAAATAAAGGAAAACGAACAATCAATGGGGCTCAGCTCACTCTCCCATTGACTGTTCGTTTTTTAATCCGACGTGGAGGTTTAAAATGTACTGAGGGGTGCGGGTAGTGACGTCATTTTCCACCGCCACCGCCGCCACCTTCACCACCGCCACCCTCACCGCCACCGCCACCGGATTCACCGCCGCCGCCCTTCTCGGTTGGCGCTACTTCACCAGCTTTAAGGATCAGTTCCTGCCATTTTGCTTTGAGCAATGGACTGTTAATCGTTTCCTCAATAGATTTCTCCATCTGTTTTTTCATATCCGTTGATTGCAATATGGTTTCCATCTGCTTTTGCATATCTGGCTGGCCGAAAAACTCCACCATTTCTTTTTGAAAAGAAGAGTCGTTAATTAACTTCGACATGATATCCTGCTGCTGATCTTTCATGCTTTTTGCAATTTTTTCGGTGAATTTCGGGTCTTCAAATGCTTGTTTCCAAAAATCCTCGCCTTTTTTAGACAATAACGTATCCTCGATGGATTTCTTCACTTCCGGCTGCTCCAGCACCATCAATTCCCTGAACTCGGGGTCGGAAAGCATTTTCCGGACAGCTTTTTTTCCATCATCCGTTTGCAAGGCATCCGTCATCATCTTCTTCATTTCATCGTAGTTCGGTCCTTGCTGTTGCATGCTGCAGCCCGATAAGAGTATGGCCAGTACAAGTAAATGAACCCATTTTTTCATCATGAGATCAATTTCCCTTCCGATTGCATTTTCAATTATTGTTCACAATATGAAGAGGAATATGCATTAGTCATTCAAGGAAATAGATTTTTTGGCAAAACGTTGATACACTATTGAGAGCAATTAAAATGGGGGAACAGTATCGTGACCATACGAAATTGGGTTAAATTCTTTTTTACTGCATTGATAATTGGAGGAGTTGTCACGGGCATCCTAGGATTGATCGTCCGTTGGGAATTCTTTTCACAATATTTATCTGCCGGAGAATATATAGAGTTTCTTAGCGCTTTATTATGGATGATCTTTCTCGGGTTCACTATGAGTGTCGTTGCACAAATGGGTTTTTTCGCCTATTTAACTGTGCATCAATTCGGCGTGAACTTATTTAAGACATTGACATTATGGAACTGGGTGCAGCTGCTGATCATCGCGGTTGTCATCTTTGACCTCGTGTTTTTCAGATTTAAATTAACGGCAGGGGAAACAGGGCGGACGGTACTCTATTTGACATTGCTGTTTTCCTTACTTGCAGTGTCCATCGTCACAGCGTATTTTAAAGCGAAATGGACAAAAAAGCACACACTCATTTCAGCATTGTTTTTCATGATTGTCATTACGACACTTGAATGGCTGCCAGCTTTGATGGTCCGGTCGGGCAATATTGATTCATGGGTGACAATTTTATTATTCCCACTTCTCGCGGTAAATGCCTACCAGCTTCTTATGCTGCCGAAGTATAACCGTCAATCCGATGAGGATAAAGCGAGACTTGACGCACGTAAACAAGCGCGTAAAACGGCAAAAGCGAAATGATGAAAAGCGCAGTTCCTCACTTGAATGGGGAACTGCGCTTTTGTTATTTCGGCATTTTTTTTGTTTTGATGGACATATTGAATAGGACATCCTCCAATGATTTGTTCTGGCGCGTTTCAGTCAGCTTTTTGAAGTCGGCTAACGTAATCCGTTCCTCGCGATAATGCGGCAGCGAAATGATTTCCCCTTCGATGACCGGCGGCGGCTCTCCCGTATGCCAGCGGACTGATGAACCAAGGGCGTTCACTTCGGTGTCCCAAAGTGCGGTCCGTAGTGAATAAGGGAACTGCTCATCTGACGTTCTGAACCATAACGGTTTGGCACCGAAAAGCTTCTCATATGTCTCCAGCTGTTCAATCAGAAGAGGTGTATTCTGTTCATACTCCATCCCGGCATGTCCCAATAAACCGGTAGGGATATTGCGTTTCTTGATCAATTGCACGATTTCAGGAAAGCGCCCGGCCCAATCCATGTCAAGAAGGAGCAAAGGATAGGGAGCCTGTAATTCACGGATCAGCTGCTCCACTTCCTCATCTCCGAATGATATATTAATGGTTAGCGCGGATCCCGACATTCCTCTGACGATGACTTCATTCGGCTCGTCCGTCAAACGGAAAACAGACTTCAACGAATCCGATCCGGGCATGCTTGGGAAAAACAATGCGGCAGCGCAGCATACGAAAAGTAAAAGAATTAGTTTAGCTCTCAAGTTACATCCCCTTTGAAACGAAATCTATAGGGTACTTTATGATAAAGGCTTGACCGATATGATTGGAACATGCTAATATAAGAAAGTCGTTACGGGGTAATGAAATTAAAGTTGATTTTTCCCCGGCGGTCAGCTAAACTAAATAGTGTCGTTGGAAAAATTAATTACGATTCCGCAGTAGCTCAGTGGTAGAGCAATCGGCTGTTAACCGATCGGTCGTAGGTTCGAGTCCTACCTGCGGAGCCATATTTATGCTTCCATAGCTCAGTAGGTAGAGTGCTTCCATGGTAAGGAAGAGGTCACCGGTTCGAATCCGGTTGGAAGCTCCAGATGAAACTTGAGAATTTTGTTTCATAGGCAAGAACTTTTTTTTATGTCCGCCTGCTGTCTGAGTGCAAGATTATAAAAATAGGCTTGCATTACGACTATAAATTTGGTACTATAGCATTTGTGCTAATCACTGAGAAATTTATTATTATAGTATGGCCCCTTGGTCAAGCGGTTAAGACACCGCCCTTTCACGGCGGTAACACGGGTTCGAATCCCGTAGGGGTCACCATTTTTTATTATTAGGAAAGCTGGCAAATAGATGCTCAGCTTATTATATTTTAACCTGGTGGGGTAGCGAAGTGGCTAAACGCGGCGGACTGTAAATCCGCTCCCTCAGGGTTCGGCGGTTCGAATCCGTCCCCCACCACCATCTATACATACAATCTGGGAAGCAGCTTATCACGATATATCATTGGGGTATAGCCAAGCGGTAAGGCAACGGACTTTGACTCCGTCATTCGTTGGTTCGAATCCAGCTACCCCAGCCAATCATTTTTTTCGCTCCACGAAAAAAATGATTTGCGAGTAATTCCGAAAGGAATTAGGAGCAAAAGGTTTTAATACTAGAGCATTCCAAGTTCAAGGTAAATGCGAGCAAACCGGTTTTAATACCAGAGCATTCCACATAAACGGTTATTATCAGTTAACAATAATCTCACAAACCCCATAAAACACCCACACAAATCCATCAATAGATAGGATTTTTTTTATTGCCAAAAATCTCCCACCTCAACATTTTCTTAAAATATTCATAGAGCTTATCCCGTCTCTGTAGTGGTAACGAGTATCATGGAAAGGTATTATATAGTAGGCAAATTAACTAAAGTATAAAAAGCGAATGACTTGATGCTATTGAATAGAGAAGGTGTCCGTAAGAATTGTACAGGCCGAGAATTAGTTAAACGTGTGCTTTTACACATTTAAAAGAATTTGTGAGCGTATATGCGTATCTGAATCCATTTATGAGCTTTTGTGGAGATATATGCGTTTCTCATATAAGATATGAGCATTTGGAGCGTTTTATGCGGTTTTGGACGACTTTATGCGTATTTGCATGCTCATCATGACATCGGATGTTCCTCATGGGCAATATTGCAGCTATTTATCAGATGAACAGTTGATGGATGTTATATGGATAACTATTATCAAATGATACAAGCCTTTATCTCCAGTAGATTGTGAATTCATGTTTTTGAAATCTGTAGAAAATGAATAAATATCCAAAAACTTGTTAGGTTGAGCCATTCCATATGACGAATTACAATATGGATGGGGGGCTGACAAATATGAAAAAAATGAATATATCATTAATAGGGGTTCCACTAGATTACGGACAAAGCCGTAGAGGCGTGGACATGGGCCCGAGCGCCATCCGTTATGCCGGCGTGGTAAACAGATTGGAAACGATCGGCCATACGCTGAAGGATGAGGGAGATGTCCAAGTAAGTGCAGTTGAACGTAAAGATCAGGAAGTTGCGAAATTAAAAAACTTGGAGGAAGTTGTTCAAGCGACTGGTGAACTTGCGAACCGAGTAGCTAAAGTCGTAGAGAAAGGGAACTTTCCTCTTGTACTCGGAGGCGATCATAGTATTGCCATCGGAACAATTGCAGGTTTAACATCAAAATATAAAAACTTAGGCGTCATCTGGTATGACGCACATGTTGACATGAATACGATTGAAACGTCACCATCAGGCAATATCCATGGGATGCCGCTTGCGGTCCTTATGGGGCGTGGCCACGAGAGATTAGTGAATATTTATCAAGAAGGGCAGAAAGTGAAGCCCGAAAATATTGTCATCATCGGTGCGCGTTCAGTCGATCCCGGAGAGCGTAATCTCATTAGGGATCTAGGTATTAAAGTGTTCACGATGCATGAAATTGACCGGGATGGCATGACTACGGTCATGAAAGAAGCGATTGCTTATTTGCAGGAAAAGAACGTTGACGGGGTTCACCTATCATTGGATTTGGATGGCCTTGATCCGCTTTACACTCCTGGAGTGGGGACACCGGTGGCGGGCGGAATAAGCTATCGTGAAAGCCATCTCGCAATGGAAATGCTTGAGGATGCGGGCATAATCACATCAGCTGAATTCGTCGAAGTAAATCCAATACTCGATGAGAGAAACAAAACCGCGGATGTCGCGGTCGGATTGATGGGATCTTTGTTAGGGGAAAAATTACTCTAAGAATGGCCGCCTGGGTTTTCATCCAGGCGGTTTTTAAGTAATAATTTTCCTAAAAGAACGGAAATAGTTATCAATCTTTGGTAAAATAAAAAACATGGAGTAAAAATGAAACCAGTTGGACCCTTCAAACGTATAGAAGGAACAGCCGCATAGAGCGGAGGATGAAAGTCATTGGATGAATTGGTCAATAAAAGAATAAATCAAGTGATCAAAGGCGATCAAGATGCATTCGAGGAAATAGTCACCATGTTTCAACATCGGCTGTATCATGTTTGTTATCGAATGCTCGGCAATCCCCAGGAAGCGGAAGATATAGCCCAGGAAGCTTTTGTACGTGCCTATGTGAATATCCATACGTACGATCAGAAACGGAAGTTTTCCACTTGGTTATTTCGGATTGCAACAAATTTATGCATCGATAGGATCCGCAAAAAGAAGCCGGATTATTATCTTGATGCGACAGTGCCGGGAACGGACGGCCTCAACATGTACTCGCAGATTGCAGCAGCCGGCGATTTGCCGGAGGAAGAAGTGGAGCGTATGGAAGCGCAGGAACGTGTCCAATATGAGATTGGACGACTGCCGGAAAAATACCGCACTGTCATCATTTTGCGTTATATGGAAGAATTGCCGTTGCAGGACATCAGTGATATTTTAGAGTTACCACTTGGAACCGTGAAGACCCGGGTTCACCGTGGACGGGAAGCATTACGGAAGCAGATGGGTACTATGTAGGAGGGAATAAAGTATGAATACGTGTCAGGAACCAGTGATCCATTTAATGCACGCGTATTTAGACGGAGACATTAGCCATGAAGAAGAGCAGGTGCTGCATAAGCATTTGGTTGAATGTGATCTTTGCAGGGAAATGATGGATGAACTGAAAATGT
This sequence comes from Sporosarcina luteola, assembly GCF_023715245.1. Lineage (GTDB taxonomy): Bacteria > Bacillota > Bacilli > Bacillales_A > Planococcaceae > Sporosarcina > Sporosarcina luteola_C. The sequence continues at coordinate 167,620 of NZ_JAMBNV010000002.1, read as the reverse complement.
CGGCTTTATTCCTGAAGGACACAGCTCCAATTCAAGCACCGGAAGGATTTGTCTCAGGCGTCATGGAACGTCTCCCAAAAGAGAAATCGCAAGCAGGCTTTCAGCGCCTATTACGCAGGCACCCGCTCGTGGCTGCGGCCGCACTATTTTTACTACTAATGAGCGCTACGCTCTTTTCTAGCTATAGCAACAATCAGCAGTTCTCCTTCACGAAACAGCCGAATCTTATCGTCGAAGGGGAAACGGTAATAGTTCCCGCCGGCGAAGTCGTGAAAGGCGATATTGTCGTTAAAAATGGAAATCTCCGGATTGAAGGGGAAGTGGATGGGAATGTGACAGTTATCCATGGATCCAAATATATGGCTTCGACAGCAGTCGTTACAGGGAAGAGTGAAGAAATTGATCAGGCCTTCGACTGGCTATGGTATAAAATCAAGTCTACCGTGAAGGATATTTTCCCGTCTTCGGATGGCGAGCAACAGGAAGAATAGCACTTCAGCGACTGCCTTCCCGGCAACGGGGAGCGCGGTCGTTTTTTAAATCGCACAATAAATGCTGCCGCTCGCGGAAAGTTTTCCTTGGAAGGAAACAAACCTCGGCTGAAAACGTTCCCATTAGTAACCAGTCCTAATTTGTTTTCAAGAGCATTGAAACTAGGCTGTATGATATACTGAGGTATAGAATTTGCGATGAAGGTGAGGGAAGCGCATGCCAGGTTGGGAAATGATAACAAACTCAAGTCCGGTTGAAATACTTAAAAATATAGTGGATGTGCTTCTCGTATGGTTTGTTTTCTATAAATTAATCACCATCATAAAAGGCACGAAAGCTGTACAACTGTTAAAAGGAATTTTCGTCATTTTATTAGCCCGAATTCTTACTGAATACTTTGGACTTGATACATTGAAGTGGATGTTGGATCAAGTGTTGATGTTCGGTTTCCTTGCCATTATTATCCTTTTTCAACCCGAAATACGCCGTGCGTTGGAACAGCTTGGACGAGGACGCTTGTTTGCAAGGTCCGCAATGCAGGAGGAAGAAGAACGCGACCGCATGATTGAGGCATTCAATAAGTCGGTGAGCTATATGGCGAAGCGGCGGATTGGAGCACTCATTTCGATTGAAAGGGAGACAGGTCTTAGCGAGTATATAGAAACCGGTACTCCATTGAATTCAATTGTCACATCTGAACTGCTTATCAATATCTTCATTCCTAACACACCGTTACATGATGGAGCCGTCATCTTGCAAAAGAATAGGATTGCGGCTGCGGGTTGCTATTTGCCGCTCTCGGAAAATCCCTTCATTTCAAAGGAACTCGGAACCCGTCACCGAGCGGCACTCGGCATAAGTGAAGTGACCGATGCCATTACCGTAATCGTATCCGAAGAGACAGGGGCCGTCAGTATTACCGCTAACGGGGATATCAATCGGAATTTATCGATGGAAGAGTTTGAGAAGCAGCTGCGTCAAGTATGGTTTGGGGCGGAAACCGAAACGTCTTCTACTCCATTCTGGAAATGGGGGAAACAAAAAAATGGTTGATAAGTTAATGGATCGCCCATGGTTTCTCCGTTTCACAGCATTGGCACTCGCCATAATCCTTTTCTTTTCCGTCCAGTCGGAGAATGAAAAAAAGACGAGCTCCACGATCGGTGATTCACAGGGTATCCTTCACGATGTGCCTGTTGAAGTGCTTTTTGATAATGAAAATTCCGTCGTAACCGGAGTCCCTAAGACGGTCAATATGGCAATAGACGGGCCTGCAAGTCTCGTCCAGTCGACAAAACTGTTGAAGGATTTCACATTGAAGGTCGACTTGCGGGAGCTGCCGATGGGAAGACATACGGTCAAGATACAAGCTGAAAATCTATCGGATAAGCTGGATGTGAGATTGGATCCGGCGACTGTGGCCGTTGTCATCGAAGAGAAAGTATCAAAAACATTCCCAGTCGAGCCTGAATTTAATGAGCGGCTGCTTGCGGAAGGTTATAATGCAGTGAAGAAGGAAGTCGAACCTTCCACCATTCAAGTGACTGGCGCGAAAAGCGTTGTGGAATCAATCAGCTTTGTGAAGGTTTCGGCAACCGGAGATACGGGCATTAATAAATCATTTGAACAGAAAGCACGTGTCCGGGTGCTCGACCGGGATCTGAATAAATTGGATGTCACGATTGTGCCCGAAGAAGTGACGGTCAAAGTAGAAGTGAAAGAAAATAGTAAAGAGGTTCCTGTTACCCTGAGACAAAAGGGCGAGCCTGGCGAGAACATCGTCATCGACTCTGTATTCACAGATACGAAAACGGTAACTCTGTTCGGCTCTCAGAAAACTCTCGAGTCCATTAACGACCTCCGAGTGGATGTGGATATCTCGAAAGTGAAGCAATCAGGAACTGTAGAATTGAACCTTCCAAAGCCAAAGGGAGTTTCCAAGCTCTCGGAGGAGAAGATCAAAGTGAACATCGGCGTAACCGTCGTGGATGGAGAGGATCCTCCGCCTGATGTATCGATGGAACCAACGACTGATGTGGTGAAGGACGTAACAAAGGAATTTAAAAACATCCCGGTCGCAGTGAAGGGTCTGGATGAGAAATATAGCAGTACCTTTTTGAAACCTACAAATGGAGTTGTCGATGTGACGGTAACTGCCAAAGAGGATGTCATAAATTCACTTGACACTTCGGATTTCGATATTAGCGTCGATGCTTCCGTGACCGATCAGGAAGGGGAGCATACATATCCGTTGACTGTAGTAGGGCCGGATAATATTGCATGGAAGATTTCTCACGATGAAGTGACATTGGAAATTAGGCTTGCATAATGAAGAAGCTGATTAAGAGCATTGAAAGGGAGTATGGATTATGACAAAGTATTTCGGAACGGATGGCGTCCGTGGGATTGCGAATAAAGAATTAACGCCGGAGCTTGCATTTAAACTTGGCAGGATTGGCGGACATGTATTAACAAAAGCTTCCCAGGAGACATCCCAAGTGCTTGTTGGACGGGATACCCGCATATCCGGCCATATGCTGGAAAACGCTTTGATTGCAGGTCTATTATCAATGGGAGTCGAAGTGATGAGGCTTGGTATCATCAGCACACCTGGTGTTGCCTATTTGACGCGCGTCATGAATGCCCAGGCGGGTGTTATGATCTCAGCATCCCACAACCCATTTGGAGATAATGGCATCAAGTTTTTCGGTGCTGATGGTTTCAAATTGACAGATGAGCAGGAAGAGGAAATCGAATCCCTTTTACATGAAGAGACAGATAGCCTGCCTCGTCCGGTAGGTGCTGATGTCGGCACTGTTACGGATTACTTTGAAGGCGGCCATAAGTATATCCAATACTTGAAGCAGACAGTCGATGAGGAATTCACCAACCTTCATGTTGCACTTGATTGTGCACATGGCGCGACTTCTTCATTAGCGACGCATGTCTTTGCCGACCTTGATGCGGACTTGACGACGATAGGCGCATCTCCAAACGGCCTTAACATTAATGAAGGAGTCGGGTCGACACATCCTGAAGGACTCAGCCAGCTCGTGGTCGATAAAGGTGCAGACATCGGACTTGCTTTTGACGGGGATGGAGACCGCCTCATTGCAGTTGACGAACTTGGCCGGGTCATTGATGGTGACCAAATCATGTTCATCATCGGCCGCCACCTCCAATCGAAAGGCCGCTTGAAGTCCGACACGATCGTTTCAACGATCATGAGCAACCTCGGCTTCTATAAAGCATTGGAGCGGCACGGCATGATGAGCGTCAAAACAGCCGTCGGTGACCGATACGTCGTCGAAGAGATGAGAAAAGGGAATTACAATCTTGGCGGGGAGCAATCCGGCCATATCATCTTCCTCGATTACAATACGACAGGGGACGGTCTATTGACGGCCTTACAACTTGTCAACATCATGAAGCGAACTGGTCGGAAGCTATCAGACCTTGCAAGCGAGATGACAATCTACCCGCAGGAACTTGTCAACGTCCGAGTGACGGATAAAAACAAAGTTACTGAAAATGTAAAAGTCGCTGCGGTGATCAAGGAAGTTGAAGAGGAAATGGCTGGCAACGGCAGAGTCCTCGTCCGCCCATCTGGAACTGAACCGCTCGTCCGCGTAATGGTCGAGTCACCGGATCACGATACATGCGAACGCTTTGTCAACCGCATTGCGGATGTAGTTCGTGAGGAAATGGGTATAGAAGAATAATCAATGAATTGGCTATTAAGGGTGAAAGGAAATCGCTACGATTTCCTTTCATCCTTTTTTGTTTTGCGCTGTTAACAGACGGTCATGATGCTGCTTCACGCGGTCACGAACAAAAAAATCGCACCCATAACCGGATGCGATGGAAATACAAATTTAAAATACACGATGGAATTTATTCCGGATGATGATCGCTGTGGAGTTCAAAACGAACAGTGCCACTAGCAGAACGATGATTGTGGCGGCGGCCAAATTGGCATATTCCGCGACTAGCGAAGCATCCAACGTCCAGTAATAAATCTGCATCGGCAACACTGTGAAGCGGTCCATGATGCTACCTGGGAATGGGATCAGCAATGCAGGGATACCGATGACGACGAGCGGCGCGGTTTCGCCGATTGCCCGGGATAAGGAAAGAATGGCTCCTGTCAAAATTCCGGGAAGTGCTGCGGGCAGGATGATTCGCTGAATCGTTTGCCATTTCGTCGCGCCTAGCCCGTATGCAGCTTCACTTAAAAAGAAAGGGATGGAGCGAATTGCTTCCTGACTTGCAACGATGACAATCGGTAAAATCAATAGGGACATCGTCAACCCGCCAGCAAGGACGATGTTTCCAAGATCTAGCACCCGTACAAAAACAGTTAAACCAAGGATTCCATACACGATGGAAGGGACACCTGCCAAATTGGATATATTCGTTTGAATGAAGCTGACTAGGCGGCCTTTTTTTGCATACATCTCTAAGTAAATCGCCGTGCAGACGCCTACAAACATTGTAACGGGAGCGACAACGAGCATGAGCCAAAACGTTCCGAGGATCGCTCCCATGATGCCAGCACGTTCAGGCTGCGTTGATAATTTACCGGTCAAGAAATCGAAGTTGACTGAACCGATGCCTTCCGAAACGACTTTGACGAGCAAAACTGCTAGGAAGAAAAGTCCGAAGAATGCGGACAGCATAAAGATGGACTTCGAGAACCGGTTCAGGAATAAACGACGCTTCATCCGCCGTATATGTTGTTTTTCACTCAGTTGATTCATCTTAATATTCCTCCCTGAACTTTTTGGAAACGGCCCTTGCGATAAGGTTCATCAAGAGTGTTAAAACGAAAAGGGTCATCGCAACTGCATACAAGCTGTAATAGACTGTCGATCCGGCAGCGGCGTCTCCGCCCGTCACTTCGACGATGTAAGCGGTCATTGTCTGCATCGATTGTGTAAGGTCAAAAGTAAAATTTTTCGTGCTGCCGCTTGCAATCGTCACAATCATCGTTTCCCCGATGGCACGGGAAATCCCAAGTACAAACGAGGCGATGATGCCGGATAGGGCCGCGGGAATGACAACTTTGCGCGTAACCTCAAGTTTTGTCGCTCCTAATCCATAAGCGCCTTCACGCATCGCATTCGGAACAGAACTCATTGCGTCTTCGGATAGGGACGCAATCATCGGGATGATCATGACACCCATGACTAAGCCGGGGCTAAGAATATTCGTCGCCTGGAGACTCGGAATGAATTCACGTAAAAGCGGCGTGACGAAAGTGAAAGCGAAAAATCCATAAACGATTGTCGGTACGCCGGCGAGCAGTTCAAGAATCGGCTTGACAACTCTCCGCAATTTCGGGGACGCGTATTCGCTCAAGTAAATGGCTGCCATCAGCCCAATTGGCGCAGCTACTGCCATTGCAATCAAAGAGGAAGTAACGGTGCCCATCAATAATGGAAGCACCCCGAACTCAGGATTCTGGCTCAACGGCTTCAAGACGGTGCCTGAAAAGAAATCGAGGAAAGGCACCCGTTTGAAGAACTCCACTGTTTCAAATAACAGTGTCCAAATGATGCCGATTGTCGTCAAGACAGATAATGAGGCAATCAATGTGAGGAAGATGGGAATCAGCCGTTCAATCCTTCTTCTGATCGAATTGCCGCGCTGATTTTGGTCGATCATGTCACGGATATTCATTTTATCAGCCTGTGGTAGTTCATGATTTATCATTAACAGATACCCCTTCCAGTAAGATGCAAGAGGATGAAGGCTTTAACAGCCCCCATCCTTATCCTCGTCTAGACTCCAACGCTTTGATTGCTGATTACAGGCCTTCCAGGTAGCTGACGTTTTCTTTCACTTCAGATTCCGGAATCGGTGCAAAGCCTGTTTCACCTGCGAATTTAGTAATATTGTTCATGACGTAGAGTGCAAAATCTTTAACTTGCGGCTTTTCTTTTGCGTGATTCACATTCAAGTATGTGAAGACCGGGCGAGTGAAGTCCGTATAAGCGCCATCCTCAGAAATCGTATCTAACGCCGGCTCGACAGGACCATTTCCGAAGTCGACAGCAACGGCATTCATCTTGTCTTGGTTATTGACATAGTAGCCGAATCCGAAGAACGCGATTCCGTTCTTATCTTCAGAAACAAGGTTCACAAGCGTTGAGTATTCTTGCTGCAAGTTGACTGAGTTATCCATATCTTGCTTATCTAAAATGCTTTCATAGAAAAATTCATAAGTTCCGTGGTTTTCATTCGGTCCCATTGCATTGATCTTTTCATCCGGCCAATCAGGATTGATGTCGGACCATTTCTCGACAGTGCTATCAGCAAGGAAGATGCTGACCAGTTCTTCAGGCGTCATTTCTGTAGCCCAATCATTTTCTTTATTGATGACGAATGTAAGGCCGTCCAAAGCAACCTTCAATTCTTTCACTTCAATGCCGAGCTTATCGGCTTCTGCTGCTTCTTCATCCTTGATTTGGCGGGAAGCATCATTGAAGTCTGTACCGTTTTCAACGAGGAATTTTTTGAACCCCGCGCTTGTTCCAGCGCGACTCACTTCAACGGAAACGTTCTCTTGTTCGTTCACCATATACTCCTCAGCAAGTCGGGCCATAAGCGGGTACACTGTTCCGGAACCGTCAATGGCGACACTGCCTTTCAGCTCTGCTCCTTGTGCGGATGCTTTGTTTTTATCCGATTCCCCGGAGTCGCCGTCTTTTCCACATGCTGCGAGAACAACTGCAAAAGCAGCGATGGTCATGAATAAAAGATACTTGTTGAACTTCATTGATAAATCCTCCCCTGGTTTAAGTTCTATATTAGATGAAGGAATCTCCTTCACAACTACATCTTAATGGTCCATTGTTAAGTAGGTGTTGTTAATATGTAAAGGTATTGTAAATTATTTTTAATAAAAAAATAAAACCCGCTCTCATAGGAAGCGGGTTCATGGTTCAGCCGAAACGGCCGTTAATATAGTCGTCTGTCAATGTATCTGAAGGGTTGTTGAAGATGGTAGTCGTCCGATCTTCTTCGATCACTTCGCCATTCAGGAAAAATGCAGTACGATCGGAAATACGTGCGGCTTGCTGCATGTTATGCGTTACGATGGCAATCGTCACATCGTTTTTAATGGAGCTAATCAATTCCTCTATCTTATGAGTCGATACAGGATCCAGGGCGGACGTAGGTTCATCCATCAAGATCACTTCGGGATCGATGGCAAGGCAGCGTGCGATACATAGCCGTTGTTGCTGTCCGCCGGAAAGGCTGTACGCGCTTTTATGGAGTCGATCTTTCACTTCATCCCATAAGGCGGCTTTCTTCAAGCTTTCTTCTACAATCATGTCGAGCATCGCCTTGTTGCGGATGCCGTGCACTCTTGGTCCAAAAGCAATGTTTTCGTAGATTGATTTCGGGAAGGGGTTCGGCTTTTGGAACACCATGCCAACTTTGGAACGAAGGATTTCCACAGGCATTGCCTTACCTAAAATATTATTCCCTTTGAAAGTGACATTGCCTGAGATGGAGACATCGGTTGCTGTTTCCACCATACGGTTCAATGTTTTGAGGAACGTCGATTTCCCACATCCCGATGGACCGATGATGGCGGTCACTTCGCGTTCATTGATGGAGAGATCGATGTTCTTCAGTGCATGCGACGTGCCGTACCAGAGATTCAGCCCGTTCGTTTCATAAATCGGTTTATGCCAGCTTTCGTTTCGTACGACAGATAATGGTTTTTCTTTTATACGATCAAGAAGTAATGTCATTTAAAATCCTCCTAGTTGGTTTGAGGCTTACGTTTAGTCTACGGGAGGATTATTGAGGAAGTATGAAGGTGTTGTTAAGGTTTTGTTAAGAGGAAGTAATGCGGAGCATCTAGAAACTGTACGTAAATGGGTTGGAATTTGCCGAATCCGTGATAAAGTGTCGAGAATCGGTGGTAAAGTGCTGAGATTCGGTGATAAACCCGCCGTTGTCGGTGGTAATCGACAATAGTTTCCAACATAAAAAGGCCATCCTCAGAGGGATAGCCTTTCATTCATTCAAAAATATAATGCAATGCCTTCACGGCTTGGTCCACTGTCTCGACTGTAGCATGCGCTTTACGGGAAAGCTCCTTCAGAGGATGGTGATGCTGCTCGGAGCGGATGAGGATAAGCGGCTTGCCGTATGCAACTGCGGCACTCGCGTCCATCGCTGTGTTCCATTGCTTGTACTGCTCGCCGAAAAGGGCAATGACAAGGTCAGCTTTCTTCATTAGAAGTTCAGTCCGCAAGTTGTTGAAGCTGGAAGCGGCAGCATCCTTGAAAATTGCATCCGGCTGCTTGCCTAAAATCTCCTCCCCGATATTATCCGAGCGATCGTGGTCTTCCATCGGACCAACGAAATCAATCGGCAAATTCAATGCCGCGACTTTCCGTTTCACCTCTTCACGCCAAGATGTATGGATTTCCCCTGCAAGATATACTGTCAATCTCATTAAAGATCCCTCCTATAAATGATACCCCCATTATAACATTCATCCGAATTAGATTGCCCAACGTTGCACGAAAGTTTAGAATTAAGGAAAGAAAAGGGGGAGACGTATGAAAACGATTTGGCATAACGGCAAGATGTATACGATGGACAGGGAAGGGGAAACCGTCGAGGCGCTTCTCACGGAAAACGGAAAGATCATAGCAGTGGGAACCTATGACGAATTAAGGAATGAAGCCGATAATGAAATCGACCTAAAAGGGGCGGTGCTCTATCCAGGATTCATTGACAACCATATGCATATGATCGGGCACGGGCAGAAATTGCTCAGTTTAGATTTATCCAAGGCGAAGTCTTCGGATGAAATGATGGATATGCTCTTGAATGCCTATCCAGATTTGAAAGAGGATGAGTGGTTCATTGGCGAAGGATGGAATGAAAACAATTTCGCGGATAAAAAGATTTTCACGCGCCACGAACTGGACAAGGTGACGAATTCTCCAATGTATTTGAAACGGACGTGCAGGCACGCGGCAATTCTCAATTCAAAAGCGTTGGAGCTCGCCGGCATTACGAGAGATACGCCGGATCCGGATGATGGCGTCATTGAGCGGGATGAAAACGGGGAACCGACAGGAGTATTGAAGGAAGGACCGATGGATCGCGTATTGCAGCTCATTCCGCAGCCGACGGAGGAAATGTTGACAAAGGCGCTAGAGAAATCGGTCGATGATCTATTAACATTAGGATTGACCGGTGCGGTAACGGACGACTTGGGCTATTACGGTGATTACCACAATCCATTACAGGCATTTAGGAATGTCATCGGAGAAAAGAAAAAGTTCCGTGCGCATCTGTTGCGCCGTTCGCCGGTGTTTACTCAATTGATGGAGGAAAATGCCGAGTACAACGAACCGTGGATTGACCCAGGGGAAATGAAATTCTTCATCGACGGCTCGCTAGGCGGAAGCACAGCTTTACTGAGTGAACCATATGCGAATGACCCGTCCACTTTCGGCACAGCTGTGTTGACCGATGAGGAGATCCACGAGCATGTAGCGACCGCCCGGAAATACGGTCAGGCCGTTGCAATGCATATGATTGGCGATGGAGCTGTTGAAAAAGGATTGGACGCAATCGAGCGCCATCCTGTGCCGGAAGGGAAGCGCGACCGTCTCATCCATGTAAATGTGCTACGTGACGACTTGGTGGAGCGGATGAAGAAGCTTCCGATCGTCTTGGACATACAGCCAGTTTTCGTCTCATCCGATTTCCCATGGGTGATGGAGCGTCTAGGGGAAGAGCGCTTGGACTGGGCTTATGCATGGAAGCGATTGATTGACGAAGGGTTCATTTGCGGAGCTGGATCGGATGCGCCGATTGAAGAGGTCGATCCGTTGCTAGGCATTTACGCGGCGGTCACACGGAGAAAACCGGAAGAGACCCACGAAGGGTATTTACCGAAAGAAAAGCTAAGCATGTTTGAAGCGGTCGGTTTATTCACATCAGGCAGTGCGGCGACGATTGGGAAGGCGGATTCGCGTGGGAAACTAGGTATTGGATTTGATGCAGACTTCACGGTCTTGGATAAGGACTTGTTTGAGTTGAATGAAGAGGAAATCCTAGATGCTGCTGTCGTTATGACGGTAGTTGCAGGAGATGTCATGTATCGGAACTGATAAAAATGTATTTGGAGGAAGATAACAGGGTGCTGATTGTCTGTTATCTTCTTTTCAGTAAGAGGGGGGATACTATGTTTTATCGGAGAAAATTTTATACTGTGAAAAAAGAATTTGTAGGGATCTTTAATCAACATTTCAGTAACACCAACTTGCCTAACCAGCTTAAACACGGTTCTCGATTAATTGGCCGTTGGATGAAGGAAAATGAGGACAATACTGTCGAGATCTTTGCTATATGGGAATATGACAGCTATGAAGATTATGTTGAGATCGAAACCAAGATAAGAAATGATCATGCTCATGTAGGGCGTGTGAAGGACTGGTATGCAAAGCACGGTGGACGGGAACACGTATTGAAGGAATACATTTTAGAGGTTGAAAATGAAGCGATAACATCGACTGTAGAATGGAAGGCACAGTGATCTCTTCGGCCAACCAAACTATACATTGTATGGGAGAGTGGATATGATACAGTCTTTTATATTCGATATGGATGGCACACTTTTTCAAACAGATAGAATCCTGGAATTAGCCCTTAATGAGACCTTTGAACACTTACGGTCAATGGATAATTGGAACGGCGCCACACCGATTGAGAAGTACCGTGAGATTATGGGTGTTCCTTTGCCGGTAGTTTGGGAAACATTGATGCCCACTCATTCTAAGGAAGATAGAGAACTAACGGATGGATATTTTCTTGAAAGATTACTTGAAAATATAAGAGATGGAAACGGAGCTTTATACCCCGGTGTCAAGGAACTCTTCAGTTACTTGAAAAAGAACCAATGCTCAATCTACATAGCAAGTAATGGGTTAATTGGTTACCTCGAAGCCATAGTGAGCTATTATCGATTGGATCGATGGGTGACAGAGACCTTTAGTATCGAGCAAATTGACTCTATGAACAAATCGCACTTAGTCCGGAGTATTGTACAAAAGTATGGCATTACAAACGGAGCGGTAGTAGGTGATCGATTATCGGATATAAACGCAGCGAAAGATAACGGTTTACTCGCTATTGGTTGCAACTTCGATTTCGCAAAGGAAGACGAACTTGCACAGGCGGATATCATAATTGACGACTTACTGGAGTTAAAAAAGATCTTAAAGTGAGGACAGTTAGGAGTGTGAATAAAATGATAGATCTACGGCATAAACCTCTTATAGAAGGGGAGAAAGTTATCCTCAGACCTTATAAGGAAGAGGACTTCCCTTTCATAGAGGAATGTTTACAGGACCCCGAAGTACTTAAACTGACAGGAAGCACAAATGAAATTGACTGGGATTTTACTCGAAATTGGTACCAAACTAGGAATGAACAAGTGGATCGCTTGGATTTGGCGATTGTTGACTCATCTCAGGGCATCTTTGTTGGTGAGGCAGTGGTAAATCTATACGATGAGAAGAATCATAGTATGAATTTCAGGATTCTAATTGGTCCGAGGGGAAGGAATCGGGGATTAGGAACGGAGGCCACTCAGCTTATCATTAGTTACATATTTCAAACCACGACAATTAACGAACTTACCTTAAGTGTTTTTAATTTCAATCCCAGGGCAAAGCATGTGTATGAAAAGCTTGGCTTTGTAGTAGAGAGTGTTGATGAAAATGATCTGGAATTTGAAGGCGAATGGATTGATTCGAATAATATGAAATTGACGAGGGACAGTTGGTTGGATAGAAAAGTTGGTTAATAAAAACAGAGCAGATAGGGCACTTCAGCCATTCTGCTCTGTATTTTTATTTGTTCAATAAACTATCTTATTACTCAGCAGTCCCGATAATGATCCCTTCAATCTCTCCGATCGGCAAAGGACCATACTCGCGGCTATCGTATCCACGCCACCATTGATCAACGAGAATGAACACTGTATTTTCCTCCACAGTTACGGCTGCCATGTCCATATTGAAGTATTCCCTTATCGATTGTTCATCTACAATTCGACTGCTCGCAACCGTATTGAAATACTCCTCCTCGCTTAAGCCGTGCATTGTTGCTTTGCCATAGAACGTATCAAGTCTCTTTCCGTCAATATACACTTGACCGCCTTTAATTTCTACCGTTTCACCGGGTAATCCGACGACTCTTCCGATATACATTTCAGGAACTGCCGAATTCTTGGCAATGACGGAAGGTGGCATATGATAATAAACAGCTTGCCCCCGCTGCAACTCATCGAAATCAGTTGAAACGACAAGCTGCCCGTGCTCAAGGGTATAGAAATCGTGATTTCCCCTATCCATTGAATCGGATCCCCATTCAATCAAAAATGTCTGTTCATTTTGTGGAGCAGCTTCCAAACGCTCCGGTGTTATGTTATCGGTGATTACTCCTGTCGTTAATTCCGATTCGCCAATGATGACAAACAATCCGACACCGACCGATAGTAGAACGATAAGGGAGATAAAGGTAGGGAGCAATGTATTACGAAACACTTTCTTAGGGCGGGCTGATGCAAAGATACTCCGCCGTATATTCTCCTTCTGTATGGAAGAAGGTTTAAACGCATGACCAAGCTTTACCAGCTCCTGCGCTATATCATCATCGGTTAAGCGTTTCATTCGTAAAACCACCTTTCTCTAATTCCTTTTTGAACGCGACAAGCGCCCTCGACAAACTCATCTTCACTTTTCCTTCTGACCACTTAAGGATCGCTGACGTATCTTTTGTCGAAAAGTCTTGGATCTTCCGCAGTATGATCACTTGCTGGTAACTTGGCTTCAGCTGGTTAAGCGCTTCGTAAAATTGCTTTTGCTGTGAATTAAGAAGGACAATTTCTTCCGGCGATCGTTCGTGCTTGGCGCTGTGAGCATATAAATCAAAATAAAGCGTAATGGGATTCTTCTTTCTGAAATAACTTATCGTCGTCGTGTAGGCGATACGGAAAATCCAAGTTTTGACGTGGGAGTCCCCCTTGAATTGATGTGCATTCCGAACTACCTTCATAAACGTCTCCTGGGACAAGTCCTCGGCTGTATGGGAATCTTTCACGAGCATGAGGATGTAACTGTAAACGGCATCATAATGTTCATCAAACCACGCTTCACTGGACAAATCGTTCACCTCACTTGTTATTTACTTAGACGCAAACTCTGAAAATCGGTAACGAATCTGAACTAAATCATAATAAATCATTCAAACAGACATGCGCATGTCGATTAGTGTTTCATTAAGTATAACGGGTCTACTCGCAAGGAAATTTCATTTCCAGGAATTTTGTGTGAGTTTTTTTGTGTAAATGAAGTTAATTGAGGAGAATCGGTGGTAAACCCGCTTAAGTCGGTGATAACCTATCTGCTCGGTGTACGGATGGCCATGCCGAGGACAGGTTGTGATAAACTTAGGGAAATCGTCATGAAAGGAACGGATAGCTAATGACAAATTTTTGGCATGAGCGATTTTCTACAAAAGAGTACATATACGGAAAAGAGCCGAATCAGTTTGTCGTGGAAGCTGCTCACGTGCTGCCAAAAGGAAAAGTGCTTTGCATCGCGGAAGGGGAGGGGCGCAATGCCGTCTACTTGGCATCCCTCGGATTTGATGTGACTGCATGGGACTATGCGCAGGCCGGGCTCGATAAGACACAGCAATTGGCGAATGAAAAAGGGGTTGCCGTGAAGACGGAGCTTCGCGACTTGGCGCAAGTGGATTGGGAAGAGGAGCAGTGGGATGCAATCGTTCACATTTTCGGTCATTTTCCAAAGGATGTCATGGAAAAAACGATGACTGGCATTCAAAAGGCGCTGAAAGTCGGCGGCTTTTATGTGAGTGAGTTATATACGAAAGAGCAACTCCGATACGGCACAGGTGGACCACGTGATGAGGCGATGCTTGCGGATCCGGCGGACATCTTGGAAAAGTTCGATGGCTATTTCATTAAACATTTCCACGTAGGTGAAGTGAACCGCGACGAAGGACAGCTTCACACTGGAACGGCCCATGTTGTACAAAGCATTTTTCAAAAGAGAGAGGAAGCGAACTAATGGACGGACGTAATCGAAGTGATGTGAAGCCAGGAAGTAAGGTCGCAGTCATCCTGAAAAAGGACCAACGCACAGGCGTGAAGACGGAAGGGGTCGTCAAGGATTTATTGACAAACTCGAGCTTCCATCCGCATGGCATTAAAGTACGGCTCGAGGACGGACAAGTCGGCAGGGTCAGCGATATTTTGGAATGAATCGCAATAAAGGGACGCAGCCTACATCAGGCTCGTCCCTCTTTCATTTTAATATGGATCAGCTTTATGGCTTTCCTTCACAGCATCATCTGTTGCCTCGTTCGCAGCTACTGTCCCTTGGCCATATTTCGATAGGCCAGATTCACGGCCCGGAATCTTATTGTCCGTTTTCATTTCTTGGATTTCTTTCATTACCCTTTCTATACCTTCCTTCACGCGTTTGCCATAGTCTTCATCGGCTTGCGTGAAGTGATCGATCATGGCGTCTTGAATTCGTTTGTCACAGATCGCCAGCGCTTCGGATAGGTTCTTAATCAATTCATCGCGCTCCCAATCTTCAAAGCTGCGATATGTGTGGCCGGCTTGACCATAATTGTTCGGGCGATCGATTGGTGCACTCATTGCTGCTGCATTATAGATGGGTTGATGCGGTGTACGAATATCCTCGCTTTTTTCCTGATAGCCGCCGAGCATCGATGGTTCATAGTTGATATGCAAATCTCCAGACTCTTTCGCGTCATGGATAGCCATTTGACCGCGTTTCTGATTCGTCCGGACAGGAACCTTTGGTGCATTTACAGGCAATTTCAGATAGTTCGCGCCTATACGATAGCGCTGCGTATCTGAGTATGAGAAAGTCCGTCCTTGCAGCATTTTATCATCCGAGAAATCCATCCCGTCGACGAGAACCCCCGTACCAAAGGCCGCTTGTTCAATCTCTGCGTGGAAATCTTCAGGATTTCGATCAAGGACCATCTTACCTACCGGCAGCCATGGAAACTTCTCCTCCGGCCATAGCTTCGTATCATCGAGCGGATCGAAATCGAGTTCAGGATGGTAATCATCTTCCATGATCTGCACGAATAGCTCCCACTCCGGATAATCTCCCCGCTCAATTGCCTCATATAAATCCTGTGTTGCATGGCCGACGTTCTTCGCTTGAATATCGTTAGCCTCTTCTTGAGTCAAGTTGCGGATCCCTTGCTTCGGCTCCCAGTGGTACTTCACCAATACAGCTTCGCCTTTATCATTCACCCATTTGTAAGTGTTGACGCCAGAGCCCTGCATGTGGCGGTATGTAGCTGGTATGCCCCATGGGGAAAATAGGAACGTGATCATATGGGTCGCTTCAGGTGAACGGGAAACGAAATCGAACATCCGCTGAGGACTTGGCACATTCGACGCTGGATCAGCTTTAAACGCATGAATCATATCAGGGAATTTCATCGCATCGCGGATAAAGAAGATTTTCAGGTTGTTTCCGACTAAGTCCCAGTTGCCGTCTTCCGTGTACATTTTTACCGCAAAGCCCCTTGGGTCGCGTGCCGTTTCCGGCGAATCCTTCGCACCTGCCACTGTGGAGAAGCGAACCATCAGCGGCGTTCTCTTCCCGGCACCCGAGAATACTTTCGCACGCGTGTACTTCTCTACTGGTTCGTCACCGACTGTACCGTACGATTCAAAGTATCCAAATGCTCCGGTTCCCCTTGCATGTACCACTCGCTCGGGTATCTCTTCGCGGTCGAAATGTGAAATCTTTTCAATGAAATGATAATTCTCAAGCGTAGCTGCCCCGCGATTGCCGATCGTACGGATATTTTGGTTATCTGTCACAGGATGGCCCTGCCGCGTTGTCAACGTCTCACGTGTCACGTCTTGGCCATTTGTAACATTCACATCTTTGTTCTCTGCCAAATAGAAAACCTCCTCAAATCATTCTCATTATCTTTTACCCTCTGTCGGAAAGTTTATTCAGGTGTATTTCAGCGCCTTTTTTATATTCGGAATAATGTATACTAAACAAAAGAGAGATTGCGAGGAGGGAATAGGTTGAAAACGATTTGGGGCATATTGTCAGTTTTATTCATATGGGCATTAGTATTTCCATTTGCGGGCTTCGCAGCGTTTTTATTATACATTTCAAATAAGGGTTTTTTTGTACCGCTCGTCATCGCGGCATACATATCATTCGGTGCAATGCTTGTCATGGCGCGCTTTGAACTGTTCAACTATAAAAAGCATTTCTGGATCGGAGTAACGGCTCTCATCGCTGTATCGCTTCTGTTCACCATACCGGCCGTCTATGACAAAACACGTCCAGTCATTACCGATGGCCAAGTTGAATTAGCTGTATATCAACCGTTTGAAAAGAGAACGAAGGCCGTATTTTTAGATGAGCCTGCAAATTTGCACATCGAGGAAGACTTGCCGATTATCGATGGGGCGACGGCGCTTTATCCAATTTACGCGTCATTCGCACAAGCCGTTTATCCTGAAAAAGAGTACCAACCTTATGACAGCGAAGTGATGTCGAATCGGACTGAAGCTGCCTATACGAACTTGATTAACGGAAAAGTGGATATCATTTTCGTTTTGGGACCGTCTACAACGCAGCTGAACCAAGCGGAAAGTGCGGGCAAGGAGCTGAAGCTGACACCGATCGGGAAGGAGGCATTCGTTTTCTTCGTCAATTCCAAGAACTCGGTGGAAAGCTTGACCGAGAATGAAATTAAAGGGATTTACTCAGGGAAGATTACGAATTGGAAAGATGTCGGTGGAAAAGACAATGAAATCCGTGCATTTCAACGACCCGAAAATAGTGGCAGTCAAACTGCGCTGCGAAACTTCATGGGCCTCACACCAATTATGAAGCCGCCGACAGAGGATGTCATGTCACTCATGGGCACGGTCATCGGCGAAGTGTCCGACTATAAAAATCATAAAAACGCAATCGGCTACACATTCAGGTACTACTCGACACAGATGGTGAAAAACAATAGAATTCGCCTGCTTAGCGTGAATGGTGTCGAACCGAACACCGATACTATCAGGTCAGGAGAATATCCAATAACGAATGAATTTTATGCTGTGACGGCGGGAAGCGACAACCCGCATGTCGATGCGTTCATAGCGTGGATCTTGTCGGATGAAGGGCAAGAAATTGTGGAGAAGACGGGGTATGTGCCAGTTGGGAAGTAAGTGGGAGCTCATAAACTAGGAGGGATTGCATGAACTTGATCGTCGTCCTATGGCAGGCTTCATTAATCATTTCGTTTCTTACGTTCTTTTTTGGACTGTTTACCAAGTCTAAAACTTCATTGCTTATTAGCTTTTTCACTTCTTTACCGATCGCCTTATATTTCCTCGGTGCCAACAATGCATTTAAACTAGTGGCGCTTTTCCCGGTTATTCCCTTAGTGATCATGTATTTATTTCATCGGTATGAGAGAAGGAGAGTGGAATCATGACCTTTACAGAAACGTTAGGAATTCAACATCCAATCATCCAAGCTCCAATGGCGGGTGTCACGACGCCGGAATTCGTGGCGGCATCATCAAATGCGGGTATTTTAGGTTCAGTAGGTGCAGGGTATTTATCCGGAGAAGCTACGCGGGATTTCATTCGCGAGGTCAAAAAGCTCACAGATAAACCGTTTTCAGTCAATCTGTTCGTTCCAGAAGATGTCGAAATGAATCAAGACCTTCTGCGACAAGCGTATTTAGGACTGCAGCCAATCGGCAAGAGACTCGGCATGCCGTTTTGGAAGGCGCCATTGTCGGAATCGGATTTTGACGAGCAAGTGGATGTCATTATTGAAGAGCGTGTACCGATCTGCTCATTTACATTTGGGATTCCAGATCCACTGACGATTCAGAAACTCAAGAATGCGGGGGTATTGCTGATTGGGACAGCGACGACGAAAGAAGAAGCAATTGCTGTAGAAGATGCAGGGGTGAATGCGGTTGTCGCACAAGGCAGTGAAGCCGGAGGACATCGTGGTTCATTCATCGGGGAAGAGCTTGTGTCACTAGCGGAATTATTGCCTTCGATCGCCGAGGCTGTCGGCATTCCAATCATTGCGGCTGGTGGAATCGCTAACAAAGAGCATCTCGAACTTCAACTCTCCCGCGGAGCGGCAGCCGTCCAAATTGGTACCGCACTGCTAGTAGCAGAAGAAAGTGGTGCGCATCCGCTCTATAAAGAAGCCGTCTTGGCAGCTGGCGGCAATAGCACAGTGCTGACAAAAGCTTTCTCCGGAAAATCGGCAAGGGGCATCCGTAACGAGTTCATAGACATGACCGCAAGCGTCCCTATCGCCCCTTACCCATACCAAAACGATTTGACGAAAAAAATCCGGAGTGAAGCGGCAAAGCTCGGAAAACCGGAGTTCATGTCGCTTTGGGCGGGGGAGAACGTCCATGAAACAGCGGAGGGAACGGTGAAGGAAATCATCGGGAAGTTCATTTGAAAAGAGGATGGGAACAGCATACAACTGCCATATTAACGGGTTAATCAGCATGTATTTCAACAGTGAAATAGCTATAATAAACAAGCAAGAACGCTCAAATTGAGCGTTTTTTATCGAAAAATTTTACTATGCTTATTTAACTAAATACCCGTTAGATAAAAGAAAATCACTCATTTTTCTTAAAATAAATAGCCAGTAATATGATTTCAATAACAAAAGCGATCCATAAAGCCGGTTGGATATGTCCTAATGGCGTTCCTCCCACCGAAAATCCCACAGCAATTTTACTTAACCAAACGTATTCACCCCAGATAATAATTGCAAGTAGTTGTGTAAATAACGCCACAATAACCAAAGGTATAAATCTTTTCAAACCCATCCCCCCTGATCTATAAATTTTACGTAAAGGCTTTCGTTAGCTTAAAAAGTAAGGAATACCATCTTGAGAAATAATGGTCATTCTATCTTTACAAATTATTTAGAGCGTTTGATATTTCCTTGATAACTTCTTTGTGCATATAAATACTCCAAATAATAAAGACGGTAAGGAATATAAAGTATATTGTGAGATACAATTTCACGATTTTTCTTGGTATCCCAGGTTTAACAAATAATAAAAAAAAGCCTGTGATGAAAAGTGAGGATATTAAGATAGTAACTCCCCACATGTCATATGCTTTGTTAATTGATATCATTACTTTCATCGCTTGAATTGGAGAATCTTGCACATTGTACGTTTCTATTTTTCCGAAGCCCTCTTCAATCGTTAACATCATCGTTTTTTCATCCAAGTAATAACTATAACCAGTCAAATTGAAGTTAGTCTTTAGTGTTAATAGAAGTATTGTTAGCAAAAGAATATAAACAAATAAAGGTAAAAACCTCTTCTCAGGAATAGTTACCCCTCCTAAACGGCCTATTTGAGATTCTTTAAAAACCACCCATCTCCAAACTGAAAGTAAAGCGTCCCTCTTGTTCAATAAATTACATATATTAACTTATTCAACACAACCGTAAAAAATCCTTTTAATCCAAACCATATGCCAATTGGGTCCCCGAACACTGTGGGACTTACTGAATAACCTGAAAATAACATTTTATTATGTAGCAAAATGAAGTATACTAGTTTCAAGCTTTCAGGTTCTGAAAGAAATATTGCCTTTGGGGAAAGGGGAAAATGTAATGATTACGTTCTTGTTTTGTATCGTCTTATTGATTGTCGGCTATTTCACGTATGGCAAATTCATTGAGAAGATGTTCGGGGTGAAGGAAGATCGTGCGACACCTGCTTATACGAGCGGGGACGGCGTGGACTACGTACCGATGAGCACAAAGAAAAACTCGTTGATTCAGCTGTTGAACATTGCGGGGGTAGGTCCGATTTTCGGTCCGATCATGGGGGCTCTTTATGGTCCGATTGCCTTTGTTTGGATTGTAATTGGGGCGATTTTTGCAGGTGCTGTTCATGACTATTTAACGGGAATGATCTCCATACGTAACCGCGGAGCGCATTTACCTGAGCTTGCAGGGAAGTTTTTAGGGAAGTTCATGAAACATATTGTAAATGCTTTTGCCATTCTATTATTGGTTCTCGTCGGAACGGTATTCGTATCCGCACCGGCAGGATTGCTGTACAACTTAATGAATGGTTGGATGGCGATGGGCATCATCGTTGCACTTATTTTTGCTTATTATATTCTTGCGACACTCTTGCCGATTGATAAGATCATCGGCCGTTTCTATCCGATTTTCGGAGCGCTTTTGATTATCAGTGCTGTCGGGGTTGGCGGTATGATGGTCGTCAAAGGGGTCAGCATTCCTGAGTTGACTTTTGCCAATATGCACCCTGATAAATTGGCGGTCTTCCCGCTATTATTCTTAACGATTTCATGTGGTGCATTGTCTGGCTTCCACGCGACACAATCACCGATCATTTCACGTACGACACAAAAAGAAGGCCAAGGGCGCAAAATTTTCTACGGCATGATGATTGCAGAAGCGATCATCGCGATGATTTGGGCAGCTGCAGGAATGGCGCTGTTCAACGGGTATGGCGGCTTGAATGAGATGTTGGCTGCAGGCGGTCCTGCATTGATCGTCAGCGAAGCTTCGACATTGATGTTGGGTGCAGTTGGTGGAACGCTAGCAATTCTAGGTGTCATTATCCTTCCGATCACTTCCGGCGACACGGCTTTCCGTAGTGCGCGTATGATCATTGCTGATTACTTCAAGTTACCGCAAGTGAAGATGGTGAGCCGTCTTTGGATTGCTGTACCGATGTTTGTCATCTCCATCGCGTTGACACAAGTCGACTTTAACATCCTATGGCGTTACTTCTCATGGGCGAACCAATCGACAGCCGTTATCGCATTATTCGTAGGTGCGATGTATCTGTTCATCGCGCGGAAGAACTACTGGGTGGCACTCATCCCGGGGACGTTCATGCTAATGGCGACGACGACGTATATTTTAAATGCAACGATCGGCTTCGGATTACCGATGAATGTGGCGTATATCGGAGCAACGGTCATTTCGATCTTCCTCGTCGTGCTATTCTTCTTCGCTGCGGTTCGGGCAAGAGCTGCACAAATTCCACTGGAAGAAGACATTTCACATTGGAACAGTGCAACGACAAACTGATTGTTATTTTGAGAAAGAGGCGGCCGAGGCTGCCTCTTTTTACATATACCAAAGCAAGTCGTACTCCATCTTCTTCCCTTTTTCACTGTCCTGGTCGATGACTTTCCAAATGCCATTCTCCTTGAAGACCTTGTAATAAAAATTGGTTCCATCGGCTGTCTTGAATAGAATGAAACCTTCATTGCCTTTAACGAAAGTTACCGGGTTGATCACATTTTTGTAAGGCGGTTGGATTTCCGTGCTAAGAATATTGATGACAATTTCCTCAGCGATATGAGCGAGAGAATTGAAATCATTTTGTTTTTCGGCCTTGTACCGCAACTGGTTATAATCATATCGCTCATACGGAAGTAAGTTTAAATGGAATGACTTTTTAATGTCGATGAGTGATTCCTTATAAAATTGATGTAATTTCTTTTCCTCGTCATCACCTTCATGCGAAAAGTCGAGCAGTTTAACACCTTTCGGACTAATCCCGAACTGCAACGTCTCCTTGCCGTATGGTGGATTTTCCGCTGTCTCGAATGTATTCACTTGAACTTCAACTGTGAAGGAAAATCCACCTTTTTCGTCACGCTGGATATTCACTATTTTTGCGTCATATAATCCATACGATTTATCGTATCCGTAATATTGGATGATGCCTTCCGAAATATACGGTTGAAGTGTCGACAGTAGCGCATCTTGGATGGATTGTTGGTCAATATTGTTCTGCTCCGCTTTAGACGTAAGAGGTTGAATAAGCATTGAAATCATTAGAAATGGAAGTAAGAAGTATAAACGTCTCAATTGGAAACCTCCTAACCGGTTTTGTGATTAGGTTTTCCTCAGTCGATGAAACAATACATAAATGAAATTTAAAAATTGAGCCTTTGAATGAAGACAGTTGCGTTATAATGAAATAAATTGTTTGATTACTTGGATACCGGAGGATGCTATGCGGAAATATTATGGTGAAATTGGATTGCTGTTAACAGCAATCATTTGGGGAAGTGGGTTTGTCGGGAGTGCAGTTGCATTGGATTCCTACACGCCCTATCAAATTCTGGCGGGTAGATTCCTAATCGGCGCCGTTCTATTATGTGCGGTTTTTTATAGAAAATTGAAGTTCATTTCAAAAAGTGCATTGATAAAAGGAGCGGTTTTAGGGGTCTTCTTATATATAGCATTTGCGCTGCAAACGGTCGGTCTCCAATTTACAACACCGTCCAAAAATGCTTTTTTGACAGCGGTGAATGTAGTTATCGTACCTTTCATAGGGCTGGCGATTTATAGAAGGAAACTAGATGTGTTTGAACTCATCGGAGCATTTCTCGCGATGTTCGGCGTGGCGGTCCTGTCACTCCAATGGTCAGCGGGACTCAATATTGGCGATTTCCTTTCGTTTAGCTGTGCAATCGGTTTTGCATTTCATATATTCTACACATCCCAATTCGTGAAGAAGGAAGATCCGATTGCGTTGACGATTGTCCAAATGGCGACAGCGACTGTGATCGGAGTCATCGTCGTATTGCTGAAAGGCGAGACAACGTTCAGCACGCAGCCGGAAGGTTTGACGTCTCTACTCTATTTAGGTGTATTTTCAACGACAATTGCATTTTTATTACAAACCGTCTCACAGAAATTCATTACAGAAACAAAAGCGGCAATCATACTTTCGACGGAATCATTATGGGGAATGGTCTTTTCAGTCATTCTGTTGAGTGAAATCCTTACGCTTAAGATGGGGATCGGGGCGGTTTTAATACTTGCTGCAATTATTTTATCGGAAACGAAACTAAGCTTTTTGACGAAAGGTAGTAATCCAGCAAGGTTGGGATAAAACGATGAATGGGGGAGTGGAGAGATGTATAGTTCTGAAGAAAGAGATGAGTTTTTTGTAAAGGTAGTTGAGAGATTAACGTCCTCCAATTTAGTTGAAGGAGTTGTTCAGTTAGGTTCAGGAGTGAATGGATATAACGACAAATGTTCCGATATTGATCTAATGGTTTCTACGTCCAAAGTTGAAGACGTTGAAAGCACTAAAAGTTATATTCATCGGACTCTCAGTGAGCTAAATCCTATCTATATTAAAGAAAAGCAGTTTAGCAAGGATATTTATCTGCTGATCGCATTCATGGAAAATTCACTTGAGTTTAATGTGTCTATTCTTCCTAGTGAATTACTGAATGTGAAATCGCCTTTGTGGAAAGTGATAGTCGATAAAACTGGATTCGTATCCGAAAAGATGAACGCTGAAAATGAATTCTTTCAAAATAAGCCAGTCAAATACGATGTAATTGTCGATATCGCGTTTGAATTCGTTTACAGTGCATTGAGTTTGGACAAAGAGTTAAAAAGAGATAATCTCATTTATTCTCTGAAGATGCTTGAGACTATGAGAGATTATATTCTACTGGCACAATCGATGAACGAAAACAAGAAGCTGCACCAATTTAAAGCGTATGACACGTTGGACCCATCGTTTATAGAGGCATACCTTTCAACCTATCCGGATGAAATGACAGTTGAAAAATTGACTGCTTCAGCTGAAAAGTTAAAAGGACTATTTTCTGAAGTAGTTCAGCATAGTTCTACTATTACGATTGATAAGGCTTTACATAAGCTTCTTTATTCCTAAGAGAATTTTGTTGACCTGTCCCTTGGAGGCAGGTTTATAGTAAACAAAAGCGGATGGCGCCTGCCTAGAGGCGACAGGCATAAGACGAAGGTGCGTCGTGGCGTTGTTTGCCACAGAGCACATTTGACTTATGACCCCGAGCCTCTGGCGTCCGTAGCTGGATGAGATAAAAGGGAGGGAAGCTATGTTATCAATCGGGAAGACGGCCCATCTTGTCGGACTGACGACGAAGGCTATCAAACATTATGAGGAAATCGGACTTGTCCAGCCTGCTTATGTGAGTCCGGAGTCGGGATACCGGTTTTATTCCCAAAAAGAACAGCAACAGCTTGTGCGAATCAAAACATTAAGGAATTTCGGCGTGTCCCTTTCCGACATTTTGCGGGAAGGAGATGAACAGATGGAGTCTTTGTTGATGAATCGGAAAAAGGAAATAGAGGATGAAATCAACGAACTGCAAGGAAAGATGGAAGGAATCGATCAATTACTAAGCAAAGGGGAGAAGGAAATGGAGACACGTATTGTTGAAAGTGAAGGGTTTACAGTAAGAGGGTATGAGGTACAAGGGCCGGTATCAGAAATTCCAGCAGAATGGGATCGGCTAATCAAGGAAATTAATGAGAAAGATGTCGTCGTAGAAGAATCATTTGGCGTCTGCCTGAAGATGGAGAACGAAATAATCCATTATATTGCGGGACTGAAATCTGAGTTGACGGAAGGGTTCCCGGACACGAAAGAGGTCGTTATTCCCGCTGGCAAGTTTATTGTTGCAAAAGTGGAAGGCGGGATTCCGGGCATTCCGGCTACGTATGACTACATCATTCAAATGGATGACATTAAACTGAGGGATTGCTATGACTTCGAGCGATACGTCCATCCTGCTGTCGCAACGGAAGATGTTATCGAGATTTGGATGCCGATCGAATAAGTAGATTCAAAAGGGGATGTTAGTAATGGAGACACGCATTGAACATGTAGAACAATTCACGGTTAAAGGCTATGAAATGAATGGACCCGTTACTCAGATTCCGAAGTTGTGGGATGAATTGAACGGGATCATCCATGAAAAGGGAGTTGCGCCTGAAGAGTCTTTTGGGATTACGTTAGGAATGGAGAATGGCAACTTCCATTACTTAGCGGGAATTAATTCGGATTTGGCAGAAGGGTTTTCCGGTACGAAGGAATTTATAATACCAAGCGGTAAATTTATTGTATCGAAGGTCGAAGGGGGAGTGGAAGCAATTCCAGCTGCTTTTGATGCGCTGTTGCGCAATCCGGATGTGACACTTAGACATAGCTATGGATTTGAGCGATATATCCACCCGGCATGTTCAAGTGGCTACGAGACAGAAGTATGGGTTGCGATTGAGTAGGGATTTCTACTTTTAAAGTTTAAGCGTAGACAAAGAATACCACCTAAGTTGGTTTTCTCTTGTAAGAAGTAACATTTACATGCATCCCTCAATTGGCGGATTCTAAGGCTTCATTGATAACAAAATCTCATAGACTCCAACTTTGGAAGAGATCCAGAAGGTACTGGGTCTTTTTCTATTTACATACGGAATCCTCACTTTCAGATTTAATTCTTACTTCAAAAGTGAGTCTAAATGTTTTGTTAAACGTAGATAGAAGTAAAGGAACTGTTACGATAAGGGCAAGGGGGTTACGGCATGAAAGAAATATATAGGAAGTCGTCGATTTTCGCTTTTATTGGAGGAACAGGAATGAGTTTATTTTGTATCCTCTATTATTTTATCTGGTATGAGGGGTTTTCTGTAAACGGCAATATTTTGTTTGAAATAGGGATCAGCGGGTTAGCTGCGATAGGTGCAGGAGTGTATTTCAAATATGCATATGAAAAGATGGTTGACCTCGAAGTCGTCGAAAATGTAAGGGACATGGAGACAATTGGAGAATTAATATTGAAACGAGTGCCGTCGTTGTTGCCGAAATTATATCACGTAGATCGAAATGGACAACCGTTGTTTCAAATTCATCCTACAACAGGCCGGATTAGCAGGTGGCTTCTATGTTTTCGTCCGTTTGAAAAAGGAATTCTTTTTCCTGTTGAATATGATATTTCATCAATGGATGGACGTCCGATGGCGACAATCCACATTAAAAACAATGTAAAACAATTTACATTAACGTTGAAGAAACCCGATGGAACGGACATAGGAAGGTACATACAGCAATTATCAAAATCGACAATGAAAAACCGGGGAACCCTCTACCATGTGGATGGAACGGTTTGGAGAAAAATTGAAGCGAAGAATATGGCGGGCGACATCGACGTAACAGACGAGGAGGGAAATTGGACAGCTTCCTATCGCTACGGCCTGTTTCCTTACGCAACGCTCCCAGCATTCCAAAGCACATCCCATCATGAGCATGTCCGTTTTGGGGCACAGATTTCATCCGAAGAAAAGCTTGCTTACGTCATGATTTTTTTCTTTTGGTTGGATGGGGAGGGTTGAAGATAAACGTGAGGGGAAATAAAAAACCACCTGGTAACGGTAGAAAGTAATCAATTAAATTATTAACCGCTTGCCTATTAAATGTAAGCAACGAAATGATTGAAGAAGATAGACATAGAGCATGAACGAGTTAAAGTTTACTTCTTTTCATTTCCCACTTAAGCATATTGTCTTCTCTTCCAATTTGCCGTAAGCCCAACTTTCCTAGCACCTTAGTTGAAGCGAAATTATCTTGCAAACATTCTGCAATGACTCTCTTAACTTGCCCCGATGCAAATGCCCATTCAATAAGCGCTCCGACTGCTTCAGTAGCATATCCTTTGTTTTGAACAGATGGAATAATGCCGTAACCGATTTCCACAGTTTGATTTCGCGAAGGCTTCCCTTTAAAACCGATATCGCCAACAATGGCATCCGTTGTTTTATCCACAACAAACCAAACACCCCACCCTAATTGGAAAGCATCGTTTTGAAGTTCAGATAGATGTCCCTTCACATGAGCCCCTATTTCATACTCCTCAGGCGATATTGTCGATAAAAATTCTGGTGTGCAAGCAACCAGTTTGAGTCTCTTTGTGTTAATAACCATGGCTATAACCTCCTGCGTAAGTCATTTATTCAAGTATACTTGAATACCGGATTATAAGTTAAAAATTCTTTCATTAATTGTATTGACTCTAACGTTACGTCATACTCTATAGTCAATAGTGAAGGGAGGCGGAGTGTATGAAAGTGAAAGAAGTGGCGGATTTGACCGGTGTGAGTGTGCGCACGCTCCATCATTATGATGAAATCGGTTTACTTGTTCCGGACAATGTGACAGAGGCAGGCTATCGGGTTTATTCTGATGAAAATCTGACGACCCTCCAGCAAATCTTGTTCTTTCGTGAAGTCGGCTTCCCTTTGAAGAAAATCAAGGAGCTATTGGATAGTCCGTCGTTCAACCGGTTGGAAGCGTTCGAGCTGCAGCGCGACATGTTAGAGGCGAAGCGAAAGCAACTCGGGACAATGATTGAGACGATTGACAAGACGCTCCAATTTGAGAGAGGAGAAATGACAATGACGAACGAAGAGAAGTTTAAAGGGTTCGACTTCAGTTCGAATCCGTATGAGCAGGAAGCAAGAGATCGGTGGGGGGATGAGGCGGTCGATAAAGCGAACAAGAATGTCGCCAAATTCGGCAAGGAAACTCAGGAGGACATGAACCGCATTTATTACAACCTCGCAGAACTTCGCCATACGGATCCGGCTTCAGCGGAAGCTCAAGCAGCTATTGGTGAGTGGTACACGTTCTTGAATAAAATCGGCGACTACTCATTTGAAGCATTCGCCGGACTTGGTGAAATGTATGTCGCGGATGAACGATTTACGAAGAATATTGACAAATTCGGGGACGGTTTGGCTGTTTTTATGCGGGATGCGATGAAGGTTTTTGCCGAAAGAAACTGATGATAACAACATGAAGTGACCATATAGATCCTGACGAGCGATTCATCGCTATTTTCACCCAGACATCGTATAATGAGGAAGCAGAAGAAGAATTCATTTTTCCTCTAGTTTAAAAAAGAGGTGCAATAACTTGAGCCAATTTGAAACAGCATTACCTGAGCAATATGAAACGTTAAAAAAACAGGCTAATTATACGTCTAGCTGGCGAGAGCGTTTAGACGCAGTCGAATTGTTATCGGCTTATCAACATGACAAAATCATTGATTTATTAAAAAATCGTATGCAGCATGATACTGTCTACAAGGTGCAAGTAGCAGCCTATGAAGCACTAGTGGCGTTTGGTGAGGACGTAGAGAAACCACTACCGGCACGTTTTGATATTATCAAAGACACAGACAAAATATTCTTACGGGTAAAAAAGAGCTTGTCGAAGGACCATTCAGTAGCAGAATTTGCGGATAAGCTAAAACGTATGCGTTTAGATGTCTATGATGCGTATGAAGGCGATAAAGGTCCACAATTTATGAACTGGTTAGAGGAACGTTGGGCAAAACTGTAATCAGTAGTTTGGCGATTTAGAAGGAAAGTCATTCTCTCCGCATGTGGAGGGAATGGCTTTTTCTTATCCTACAAGTACGAATCATCTCGTTAGAATATCCTGATTGTATTTTTCACTAAAATAAAAATCCATATAGACGACTTTAGCAAGTTGGCGTATTGTTGAATAAATAAGAAAATGGGAGTGATTGCAAATGAACGTTGCCGAATTTTGCGAGCGGTATGCTGTCGAGCGAAAAGGAACGAATTCATTGAAATGGGATGCATTGGATGAGCGTTTCGGGGACCCTGATCTGATCGCAGCATGGGTTGCAGATATGGAGTTCAAGGCCCCCGAAGCAGTATTGGATGCATTGCAAAAACGGATTGCCCATGGCGTGTTCGGTTATTCATTCGTACCCAATTCTTTCTATGAAGCATTTATCAAGTGGGAGAAACAGCATCATGGCTACGAAGTGAAAAAAGAATGGATGCGCTTTTCAACCGGAGTCGTCACAGTACTATATTGGTTTATAAATGCATACACCAAACCTCGTGAAGCTGTCATGATTGTAACGCCTGTCTACTATCCATTCCATAACGCCGTGAAGGACACCGACCGTAAATTGGTGACTTGTGAGCTTGTGAACGATAATGGATTTTATCATATCGACTTTGATGCGTTCGAGAAAAGCATCATCGACAATGATGTAAAACTGTTCATCCAATGCTCTCCGCATAATCCTGTCGGCCGCGTATGGACAGAAGAGGAATTGGTGAAGGTCCTGTCAATTTGCAAGAAGCACGGCGTTCTAGTCGTTTCGGACGAAATTCACCAAGACCTTACTATGGAAGGGCATAAGCATATCCCTTCTGCAATTGTATGCGATGGTGAATTCGCAGATCGGCTCATCACCGTAACAGCGCCGTCTAAAACATTTAATTTGGCTGGACTCTTATTTTCACAAATCATAATTGAGGATGAACAGCTGCGTACCCAATTCGATGACTACGTGAAAACGGTGAATCAAACTGAAGTGAATATCCTTGGATTGACCGCCGCGGAAGCTGCTTATCGGCATGGACAAGAGTGGCTGGATGGACTATTGGCAGTCATCAGGCATAATTACGAACATGTGAAACGACATCTGCATGAAGTGGCACCCGGAATTATCATCTCTCCATTAGAAGGCACTTACTTGATCTGGCTTGATTTAAGAAATGTGATTGATCCAGAGAAAACAAAGGAGTTTATCCAAGATCGATGTCGAATTGCTGTTGATTTCGGGGAATGGTTTGGCCCAGAAGGAAAAGGGTTTATTCGATTGAATATGGCGACTGAGCCAAGATTTGTCGAGCTTGCCGTTGAAAATATCTTGTCGAACCTTGGAAGGTGAAAGGTGTTTTCAATTTTATTTTTAAGAAAAGCAAGAAAGTCGAAGCGATTCATAGTATAATAGGACAACCATCGATAGATGAGCAATTGTTACTTCCATGACAACCATGCCATCAATTGCTTTCCTGCGGGATTGAAAAATCTTGGGAAAGTGAAACTCTACGTATAGGTAAAACGTATAATACATATATAGATAAACGCTTGAACTGTCCGAATCCCTACTCATGTCTACAACTTAGGGCTTAGAAGGTTTACACCTGCAGACGGTTTAGGTTCCCCCAAAAAATGTACATACTTGTAGAGAGATGAGTTAGGGGTTGGGATAATGGGAAAAACAATTTACATCGTACTTACAGACACGGGAACATTACTGTCTAAGGCGATTGGCATGTATACACGCAAAGATTTGAATCATGCATCCATAGCATTCGACGAGCAATTGACCGAAATCTATAGTTTCGGGCGGAAGCAGCAATACAATCCATTCTTCGGTGGGTTTGTACGTGAAAATGTTGCGGAAGGCATTTTTCAGGAGGCTGATTGCGCTGTGTACCGTTGCGAAGTTTCTACGGAAGCGTATATACGGATCCGTCAGAAAATCGTTCAATTTGAGTTGAATCAAAAAGCTTATAAATACAACTTTATCGGTTTGTTCGGCGTGGCGCTGAATAAAGAGATTCGACGGAAGAGGGCGTTTTTCTGTTCGCAATTCGTCGCAACCGTCATGCAGGAGAGCGAGATGCACCGACTGCTGACGAGGCCTAGCCTGACAATGCCGCATCATCTGGCGTATATGCCACATATGGAACTAGTGTATGAAGGTGACTTAAAAACATATTTACACACCGCAAGAGGACCGCAAATGGATCGTCCGATTCGAATGGGACTTTGGAAGAGTCTGGCGTTCCGCTTACTTGCCTGATGTTGAAGCTTCTCTGTTACGAGAAGCTTTTTTCGCGTCTTCATGCGATAATTAAAAAAATGATGGAAAAAGGATGACACGATGACAAAAACGATTGATGTACAAGTAAACGCACAAAGTATAGCGGCCTTTAAGAAGGGCTACCCATTGATTTTGAAAGACGCGGTGATTAATCCGGAAGTGTTGCAGGAGGAAGGCTCACTTATCCGCTTGGTCGATAAATACCGTAAATTCATCGCAAAAGGCTATTATGGCAATCAAAACAAAGGAATCGGCTGGGTATTGACAAGGGATGAAAACGAGGAAATCGACTTCGCCTTTTTCGAATCCAAGATAGCAGCAGCTCTTTCGAGACGGGAATCTTTTTTTGAAGATAGCGAGACGACCGCATTCCGTATCTTCAACGGAGAAGGCGATGGCATCGGTGGATTGACGATTGATTATTTTGAAGGCTATTACATGGTGAGCTGGTATAGTGAAGGAATCTATTCCATGAAGCATCATGTGTATGGTGTGTTGGACAAGCTCGTGGAGTATAAGGCAGTATACGAAAAGAAACGCTTCGATACGCAAGGCCAGTACATCGAGCAGGATGATTTTGTAAGAGGGATCCCTGGGGATTTCCCGATCATCGTGAAAGAAAATGGCATGAACTTTGCCGTCGATCTGAATGATGGCGCAATGACGGGAATTTTCCTTGATCAGCGCGATGTGCGTAAAGCGCTGCGCGACAAGTATTCGGAAGGCAAGCATGTATTGAATACATTCTCATACACAGGTGCGTTTTCCGTTGCCGCGGTACTTGGCGGGGCGCGGGAGACGACGAGCGTTGATTTGGCGAAGCGCAGTTTGCCGAAGACGATCGAGCAGTTCAGTGTGAACGGGATTGACTATGAAGCACAAAACATTCAAGTGATGGACGTGTTCGATTACTTCCGTTATGCGAAACGTCATGAGCTGAAATTCGACGTTGTTGTTTTAGATCCACCGAGTTTTGCACGCTCCAAGAAATACACATTTAGCACGGCGAAGGATTACCCGGCCTTGCTGAAGGATGCAATTGAAATCACAGAGAAAAACGGCATTATTATTGCATCGACAAATAACGCAAGCTTCAGCATGAAGAAATTCAAGACATTCATAGAAAAAGGTTTCGCGGATGCTGGCTCACGCTTTAAGATCCTCGAGGAATCTTCATTGCCAAAGGATTTCCGCACAAGCCGTGACTTCCCGGAATTCAATTACTTGAAAGTCGTCATTTTGCAGAAGTTGAAATAAGAAGTGCAAAGCCATCTCCGTTCGGGGATGGTTTTTTGGTTGAGTCATTGCAATATTTGAGAGAAAGCCTTTCAATAGAGAGAAAGATAGAAAAGGGGGAGAGCGGATGGTTGAGGCTATTCTTCATGGGATAATCCTAGCGATCGGGCTTATATTACCACTAGGCGCTCAAAATGTTTTTGTATTCAATCAGGGGGCTTTGCAGCCAAGGCTAGCCAGGGCACTTCCCGTCGTTATCACCGCGGGGATTTGTGACACGATTTTGATCGTGGCTGCAGTATCAGGAGTATCTCTGCTCATCTTGACATTCCACTGGTTGGAAACAATCATGTTTGCTGTCGGTATCCTGTTTTTACTGTACATCGGAATTTCTCTTTGGCGGAGCGCACCTGCGTCAATGGAGGCGGAAGCGGAACGGTTTTCTCCCAAGAAGCAGATTTTGTTTGCAGCATCCGTCTCTTTATTGAATCCACATGCCATCATCGATACGATCGGCGTGATCGGTTCGAATGCCTTAAGTTATTCAGGGGAGGCACGTTTTGCGTTCACGTTGACGACAATCATCATTTCATGGTGTTGGTTTTTCGGACTCGCTGTTGCTGGAAGAGTACTCGGCAAGATGGATACGAGCGGGAAATTCATTGGCATGTTGAATAAAGTCTCCGCTGTCGTCGTCTGGACGGTCGCGGTGTATATGGCGTTCCGGTTACTGAGCAAGCTTATTTGAGAGGTACCAATATCTATTGAATAAAGAGAGTTATCTATTGAATCCGGATAGTTATCTATTGGATAAAGAGAGTTATCTATCGAATTTAACCAGTTATCTATCGAATAACAAAACTTATCACCAAATCGGGACTATTAACCTAACAATAGAGGAGCGAGGGCTTACAACTCCCTCAGCTCCTCATTCAATTTCGCTGCTTGCTTCCTGAAGTACATGTAGAAGGAAATCCAAATGATCGAATAGAACACGATGAAAATGCCGAGCATACCGATAAATCCTTTCACTGTGAATGGAATCCATCCAATGATGAAGGCGACGATGAAATACAACACAGTCACACATAAGAAATGCAGTGTCGTCTGGACCGGCAATGTCAGTTTTTCATTTTCAAACAGCAAAGGAGTCACCGTGAAGAACCAACCGCAAAATACTGTGCCGAGCAAGTTTTTCCCGAGGATTGCTGCGTCAAGCATTTCTATATTGTTGATATAAATAACCGCTAAGATCGTAACGACTGCCAGGAATGAGCCAAAGAAAATGCCCAATACACTTCTTGTCAAAAACGTTTTCATCCGTTTTTCCTCCTGTTCATTTTCAGCGCTTCCTTGATGCCGCTCACATACGTCCTCGAAACATACTCTTTCGCTCCGGATTTAAAATGGACGACTAACGTACCGTTGAATGAAGCTTCAAAACGGCTTAGCTCATGCAAGTTGGCAATGACCGATTTCGATAGCCTGATGAATTTCGCGGAAGACAGCATCTCCTCAAGCTCATAAAGCTTCTCTTTCAATGAAAAGGAGCCTGCCGCAGTGACTGCCATGACACCTTCCTTTTCGGTATGGAAGTAATGAATGTCGTCCGGTTTCAAAATATGCTGCATCTCGCCATCTCTTCCGACGAGAAACTCCGATTTCTTCCCCTTCAAAAAATCAAGGATTTCCTTTATCGAATCATCCACTTCATTGCAATGGATTGTCACTTTCGTCTCCTGATAAATTTCATCAATGTCCAGTGTAACTTTCATTCCCCATATCTCCTCCTCGTTCCCTATTAGTAGGATACCATTTGAAGGAAGATTTTCGCAGACTATTTCCAAAACGTATGACCAATAGAGAGATCGCAGTGACGAGGACGATAAATCCAATAGACTTGAGTGTCGCTGCGTTCCATTCCAACTGGCCATTCCAAACGGCGATGAAGAGTTGATTCATATGATAGACCGGATTGAAATCAGCGATGACTTGCACGAACTTTGGCATCATGGCAATCGGCATTGTGAACCCGCCAGTGAACATCACTACTTGAAAGATGACAATGGAGAAAACTAGCGCGCCGTTCATGCTTGTGAATAATGAGTAGATCGCTGAAGAGATGATGAGCAAGGCTGCATTCAATAAGATGAACGTCCCGAATGCCAAAATGAAATTCAGTGAATGGAATGATAGATCATAAGCGATCATGCCAATGAAGAACACTAGGAAATAGCCAAGGCTCGTAATAATGATGGACCTTAAGATATTCGATAGCAGCAATGTCCTCTTCGGTACCGGTGATAAAATAATCCGCTTTTCCACGCCTGTCGTCCGGTTCATTACTTGATCGAACCCGAATGCGAAAAAGACGACGCCGAACGTGATCAGTAAAATGAAGGAAGGGGTGTACGTTTCTGCATAACTAAGATTCCCGGCATACGTGGCGTTCCCGAAGAGCTGCCCCATGAATAAATATGTGACCGGCGGAACGATGATCGTGAACACCAAATAAAATATCTCCCGTGTAAACATTAGCAAGTCGTACTTCAGTTGAGTAAGTAACATGCAAATTCCTCCCTATATAGATACTTTTGATAAGTAAAACTCGTTGATTGATTTGTAGCCGCTGGAAAGGATCCCTTCCGTCGAATCAAACACTTCATTAACGCCGTCGTTCAAGAGCATCACTTTGTCGCAGTACATTTCGACTTCGTCCATATTATGTGTCGTCAAAATGACCGTCCCGTCTGTGCGTTTGTTGTACTCGCTAATATACGTCCAAAGCATATTGCGCATATGTGGATCGAGGCCAGTCGTCGGTTCATCCAAAATAAGGAGTTTCGGCTCGGATAAAAAGGCAATTGCCAAACTGACGATTTGCTTCCAGCCTCCTGATAATTTATCGAAGTATTTCTTCCGGTGCGGCTGCAGTTTGAAGTCGGCAATGATCTGTTCGATATCGACCGGTGAGTTGTAATATGCTTTGAACAGCTTCAGCAACTCGACCACCTTCAGCGTTTTGTAAAACTGCGTCGGCTGCAGAACTACTGATATGTCCCTTCGTATCTCTTCAATTTGGTTGGACGTTAACGTGTTCAATTCATTACCCAACACGGCTACATTTCCATTGTCATACGGTTTCAGCGTCATCAATATCTCTAGAAATGTAGATTTCCCTGCACCATTTTTGCCGATGACTCCAATGATTTCTCCTGCATTCGCTGTGAAATCAATTCCCCTTAATACGTTGTTCCCCCCATATGCCTTTTGTAAATTGCTGACTCTCACAATTTCCATTTGCAATACCTCCGTCATTGTTCTTTGTACACTAACTATATCCTGCCGATACGAGTCAGTCTGCCGGTTTTCGATAACCGGTCGTTTTTCCACGGTCAGTTGCAAAAAAGTACATGTGAGTTGCATCGAGCGTACACTTCCTTGGAGTTATGCGCGACTTTAGTAGACTTATGCTTATTTTGGGAGCTTTGGATCATTTTAGTTAAGTCGTCTTTACAGTTCAAGGTCCATTCTTTCGTGTAAGCGCCCAATAATGAAGGAGAATAGAGAATCTTTGTTGAATGAAGTTTAGGTGGAGGTGTCACCATGGTTTCATTAAAACCGATCAAACGAAGCAAACTGAGAATCTTTGCAGGAAAGAAAGTATATAGACTGAAACGCTATAGTGAATGGCTGTTAGACGGGAAAAAGTATGCGCGCAAAAGACTCGGTGAAAAACTACCATATAGTATCAAAAAGCATCGGACTCCTTTGCTGAGGCAATTGAAGGACGTCGATATGCAGTTGCAAAGGAATAAAATAATAAATCTTGAGATTGCCGCAAAACGATTGCATAAAGTCGTCATTGAACCAGGAGAAACCTTTTCATACTGGCGCCTGATCGGCAATACGACGAAGCGGAAAGGGTATGTCGACGGCATGATCCTCCATTATGGAAAAGTGACTGTCGGGACAGGCGGAGGGCTTTGCCAACTATCAAACCTCATCTATTGGATCACATTGCATACGCCGCTGACTGTGACAGAGCGCTATCGCCACAGTTACGATGTCTTTCCCGATTCGAACAGGAGTCAGCCGTTCGGCAGCGGGGCGACTTGTGCCTACAATTATTTGGATTTGCAAATAAAGAACGAAACCCAAACGCCATATCAGCTCATGATTTATTTAACTGATACACATCTGAACGGGGAATGGCGTTCAATTGCGCCAGCAACCCGGACATATGAGATTTACGAGAAAGAGCATCATTTCACGAGGGAATTATGGGGAGGGTACGTCCGTCATAATTCGATTTTTCGGAAAGTATATGACGCAGACGGGAACCAGATCGACGATGAATTCGTCACAGAGAATCATGCGATAACAATGTATGAGCCTTTTCTGACATATGAGGGGGACGGGAAATGATTATCATGATTAACGGGGCGTTCGGTGTTGGCAAAACATCTGTTGCGAATGAACTAGTAAGCAGGCTGGATGGGGCGATGCTGTATGATCCAGAAGAGGTCGGATTCATGCTGAAGCAAATCATTCCGGATGAGATGAAATTGCAAAATGAGAAAACAGGGGATTTTCAAGACTTGAATATGTGGAAACCATTGACGGAAGAAATGGCAAGGCAATTACGCGAGACATACGGCAAGGATTTGATCGTGCCGATGACGATTTACAATGAGGACTATTTCAACACAATTCATAGCTGATTCCTGCAAGTCGATCCTGAAACCTACCACTTCTGTTTGACCGCGAAAAAGGAAACAATTCATAAGCGGCTGATTGAACGCGGAGAAGAGGTAGGCAATTGGTGCTTCGAGCAGACGGATAAATGCCTTGAGGGGTTTGCCGACTCCTGCTTTGAACAATTCATACCAACAGACGATGTTGGTATTGAAGAGATTGCGGATTTCATTTGCAAAGAGATTAGACAAGGAGCAAAGACAACATGTTAGGTCTGAATAAAGACGTAGTCGCATTAACACCGTACTGCCGAGAATGGAAAGCGCTTTTCGAACAGGAGAAGACGTTAGTAGAATCGTTAATCGGGGAGTATGTAGTTGATATTCAGCATATCGGGAGCACCGCGATTGAAGGGATTGCTGCAAAGCCTATGATTGACATTCTCATTGGTGTCCGATCGGTGGATGACGTGAAGAAATTCGATAAATACCGACTGAAGGATGCAGATATTTATCATTTGGGGCGTGTGGAAATTGAAGGTAAAGCAGTGTTTGCCAAGTTCTCAAATTTGGAGGAATTGACGAAGACGCATGTCTATCATGTCGTAGAATATGGCGGCAACTGGTGGAAGCAACATACGTTTTTCAGGGACTATTTGAATGAACATCCCGATGTAGCGCAAAAATATGAAGCGTTGAAGAAGGAACTAGCGTTGATATATCCGGATAACGAACGGAAATATACAGACGCAAAGAAGGCGTGTGTTGATGAGGTGTTGAGGTTAGCAGGATTGTGAATACGGGCGGGAGGAAACTACTATGAGACACCAGGATACGCTTCCGGAAAAACAGCCGGAGCTGAACATCATAAGAGCATTTAAACAACTTGTCCATTTCGGGTGGCAGCAGGCTCTCTCCTGTTTGTTCCCGGTTGTTATTTTTGCTTCCTTGGCACTTACAAAAATTATACCTCTTCCCTTACTGTCACGGTATGACTGGCTTCTGGTCATTTGCGTTCTCATGCAGTGGTGGATGCTACGTTCGGGACTGGAAACGAAAGATGAACTAAAAGTAATTACCCTGTTCCACTTGATTGGACTTACTCTTGAAATCTTCAAGGTGAATATGGGTTCGTGGTCTTATCCAGAGGAAGGGTATTTCAAAATTTTGGGAGTTCCTTTGTATAGCGGATTCATGTACGCAAGCGTAGCAAGTTATCTATGCCAAGCGTGGAGAAGGCTGGATGTCGACCTCATTAAATGGCCGCCTTTTTGGATAGTTGTCCCCCTTGCTTCGGCAATCTATTTGAACTTTTTCACCCACCATTATTGGATCGACATTCGTTGGTGGTTATCTGCACTTGTCATCATCGTCTTTTGGAAATCTTGGGTTAGTTATCATGTGAATGGATCTCAGTACCGGATGCCCATTGCTCTTTCATTTGTCCTCATCGGTTTTTTCATATGGGTAGCTGAAAATATCGCGACGTTCTTCGGTGCATGGCAATATCCAAACCAAGCCGACGCATGGAGTCTCGTTCATCTAGGAAAAGTCAGCTCATGGCTATTATTAGTGATTGTCAGCTTTCTAATCGTCGCAACGTTAAAGCAGGTGAAGGGAAAAAACAGGTAAGATGCAGTGCAATGTAAAGGTTGAGAATTTACGTTAAGGTGGGGGTCAGATGAGTACGCAATGGTTGGATTGGGCGAAGCAAATTCAGGCTTTGGCGCAGTCAGGGCTAGCGTTTTCAAGGGATATATATGATATAGAGCGCTATGAGGAGTTGCGCAAAATCAGTGTAGAGATTATGTCGGAGTACACCGATCTTGAGATACATAGAATTGAAAGCTTGTTTACGAACGAAACAGGTTATCAAACACCGAAAGTGGACGTTCGGGGTGTAGTCTTTAAAAATGATCAAATCTTAATGGTAAAAGAAAATATCGATGGTAAGTGGGCATTGCCAGGCGGGTTTTGCGATATTGGATTGTCTCCTTCAGAAAATGTTGTGAAGGAGATTAAAGAGGAATCCGGGTTTGATGTAATTCCGGTAAAATTAATTGCATTACTGGATAAAAACAAGCATCCACATCCTCCGGACCCATATCATTACTATAAGGTTTTTATTATGTGTGAAATTATCGGAGGAGAACCTGCTGTAGGACCCGAAACAAATCAAGTTGAGTTCTTTACGAAAAACAATTTACCGCCACTTTCTATGAATCGAAATACGGAGTCTCAAATTACAACAATGTTTGAATTCTTGAGGGACCCTAAAAAGAAAACGGTATTCGATTGATTTCATTCCACCACGAGTAGAATCTCATATTCAACCAACAGTTGATAGGCGGCCAGAGAGCGATATGCTACGCTGAATGTACAGTGCGCGCTGAAACATATTGGGGAGGTTGTTTGGATGTTGGATACACGGAAGATTGGAAGTTATATTTCAAAGCTTCGAAAAGAGCGGGATTGGACGCAGGTGGAAATGGCGGATCGGTTGAATGTGAGTCATCAGGCCGTATCTAAGTGGGAGCGTGGGGAATCGTTGCCTGACCTTGGGACATTGATGAACATCGGACAGGCTTTTGGTGTGTCGGTGGATGAGTTGATGAATGGAGGTGCCGAGCGAGAAGGTTCGGTATATATCCATAATCTTGGGCGGATCATGAAGGGGATTTCTGAAGACCGTCGGGAAGAGGTCGCGGAAATGATAAATGCGGGGGAAGCGGATATGGATGAATTGATTGAAGTCGCCCCTTTATTAAGAGCAAGCGAATTGGCTGCCGTGACGGAGAGAGTCGATAAAAGCTTGTTCAATGAGGATATGATTGTAAGACTCGCGCCATTTGTGGAAACGGAGCTGTTGGATGGGCTCGTGCTCCAGGCGATGGAGGACAGTGTTGAATTGGAATTGATCGAAAAACTGGCTCCGTTTGTTAGCAGTAACGCGTTGGGCCAATTGTTAGACAAGGCTGTTACAGATGGAGTGGATTTTGACGCTGTAGTCCGACTGGCCCCATTTGTGGAACAAGAGTCATTGGATAAGCTTTCGCTTCAAGCGATTGAGGATGGCATTGAATTGGAGCAGATCGGTAAACTGGCACCGTTTGTTAGCAGAGAAACATTGTGGAATATACTCGATAAAGCTGTTACGAAAAATGTGGATTATCATGCCGTTATCAAACTGGCGCCATTTATCGGAAGAGAACATGTCGATAAATTGATTGGTCGGGCAGTGAGCGAAGGTCTTAAATGGGAGTTTGTCGTCAAATTGGCTCCATTCTGCAGTCGGGCAATGTTGAATCGATTGGCGGAACAAGTGAAGGAGGGCGAATTGGATTCAAGCCGCTTAGTTTCCCTTGCTCCTTTTATTGACAGGGAGGTCCTGAGCAGAATTGTGGATCGGATGGAAATGAGCGAGTTTGCTCCGGCGACTGTGGCGGAATTAGCACCATTTGTAGATAAAGGAACGCTTAGCAGATGGATTCAAGGTTTGTTGATTAAATGAGAGGGAAAGCAGCACTGTGAATTCGGTGCTGTTTTTAAATTGTATACATAATTTGTCATGTTCTCCGAGTTGCGAATTGTCTGGTAAGTGGGAACGGGTGTATGGTATACTGTGAGAATAATAGCATAGTTTTCAAGGGCGGTCAGCATTCCGTAGTTGTAACAACTTTCCAGTCTATCCTAGACGGAAGGGGGTGCTGTAACGTGACTACATTCCAAGCAATAATCGTCATGATTAGTTTTTCTACGCTAATCGTAGCAGTGATTGCATTAGTATTGTCACAAAAGAAATAATCCACCCTTGAGTTTTAGCCGGCTCGGATGGATTACTCCCTGACGTGACGCTGATCCCCATATGGAAACCATGTCTATTGAAGTTCCGCAATGATGCTCTAACATCGTTGCGGTCCTTTTTACTATATCCTCTATCTATTGGAATTATAACAAATAGGAATCACAAAGTCTATTAATTGAAATAATTTAAGTCTGCATAATTGATTAGGGGGAAGTGGATGTTGATAAATAATCGGTTAGCCATCCGGGATTTAATAGAAGAAGATAAATTCCTTTTGGCCAAATGGTTGTCCGATCCGGAGGTTCTCCAGTTTTACGAAGGACGGGATCGTCCGTTGGATTTGGCGCAAGTCGAAGAGGGTTTTTTCGGGAATGCAGACGGTGAAACAAGGTGCCTCATTTTCTATGATGAGGAGCCGATTGGGTATGTACAGTATTATCCGGTTGGGGATGAGGAAAGACGAATTTATGGCTATTCGGATCCGACAGAAATCCTTTATGGAATGGACCAGTTCATCGGTGAACCAGCCTATTGGGATAAAGGAATCGGGACGCAACTTGTCGAAATGATAGTTGCGTATTTATTGATTGATAAGAATGCTGATCGCATCGTTATGGACCCGCAAACGTGGAATGAGCGGGCAATCCGGTGTTATGAGAAATGCGGATTCAAGAAGGTCAAGCTCTTGCCACAGCATGAATGGCATGAAGGGGAATACCGGGATTGCTGGCTGATTGAATATGGCAAGAAGTGAAGTTGTGCAGCCAAGAAATCGAGGATCTTCCGTTATTATTGAGAAGGATAAGGTCGCGGTTATTAAGAGGAATCTTGGCGGTGAGGAATATTATGTCTTTCCGGGCGGTGGAATTGAAGTTGACGAAAGTCCTGAGCAAGCAACAATTCGGGAAGCGTTTGAGGAGCTAGGTGTTCATATTGAGATAAAAGAACATCTGGGAATCGTTGAATTCAATGGAAAGCAATACTATTTCTTAGCAGAGATTGTCGGCGGGGAATTTGGGACAGGACAAGGCGAAGAGTACGATGAGAGCTGTAACCGTGGATTATATGAGCCGAAGTGGATACCGATTGCCGAGCTAATAGCGTTGGATGTTCGACCAATAGAGATTGTGAAAATAATAGTTGACCGAATGGAAATTTGAAAATAGTTGGAGGAACTAGGAATGAAACGAATGAAACGAATGAGAGCACCATTCGCAGCCAAACGATTTGTCGATGAATACTTCCCTCGTTGCCAGGCTGCAGTCCTCGCGGGAAGCGTTGTCAGGGGAGAAGAAACTCCTACATCGGATCTGGATATAGTGATTTTTGACAACCAAATTGAAGTGGCCTACCGTGAAACACTTATTGAATATGGCTGGCCAATTGAAGTATTCGTACATTCTTTAACTTCCTATCAAACCTATTTTCGAAGTGATGCGGAACGAGCGCGTCCTAGCTTGCCGCGAATGGTAGCGGAGGGAATTGTTTTGAGGGACACCGGTATATTATCAACGATTAAAAACGAAGCTGCCGAGTTGTTAAATGCAGGACCAGCCCCTTGGTCGGACCAGACATTGTTGACGAAGCGGTACATGCTGACAGATGCGCTTGGTGATTTAATAGGAACACAAAATGAGACAGATGCACTTTTCATCGCAAATACACTCGCCGAAGCGATTCATGAATTTGTACTCCGGACGAACGGGCAGTGGATTGGCGCCTCCAAATGGATCGTGCGGGCACTGAAAGAGTATGATGAAGACTTTGCCGATCGATTTGTGGAAGCATTTCATTCATTTTATAAGACTGGCAATCGTGAAGGAATCATCGAACTAACAGATGAAGTGTTAGCACCATATGGCGGAAGATTATTTGAAGGGTATTCTGTAGGGAAATGAGGGATGGCTATGACAGTTACTCATGTTAATTGGGGTGGACATCAGTTGAGGCTTACGTGGATTCAGGATTTGATGCCGGATCGAGAACTGATAACAAGCGTCCATGCTATTTGTTTTTATGAAGGTAAACTGCTCATGGTTAACTTGAATGACCGCGGTTGGGATTTTCCCGGAGGTCATATCGAAGCGGGTGAAACAGCGGAAGCTTGCGTCTGTCGCGAAGTAATGGAGGAGGCATATGTGGCGGGTGATTGCACACACGTAGGTGCCATTGAAGTGAGCCATGAAGAAAATCCGTTATGGAATTCATCCAGCCCCTATCCGAAAGTGGGGTATCAAGTATTTTATCGAATGGATATTACAGAACTTCTGCCGTTTGACGCGGCGTTCGAATCATCGGAGCGGATGCTGATTCGGCCGGAAGAGGCGGCTCATTACCATAAGGGATGGCAGAAGGGTTTTGATGAAATTTTGAACGCGGCAAGAAGTGTCCAGGGGTTATCTATTGAATAAAAGGAGATATCTATTGGATAGCAGAGAATATCTATTGAAAACAGGAGTTATCGATTGAATGAAGATAATAAAATTGCAGCGTCATGAAATACCACCATATGACTTACTTCTACTCGCCGATCCTTCTTATGAACTCGTAGAAGCGTACATAACAGATGGCGAATGTTATGTATATAAGGAGAACGAAGACATAATTGGAGTCTTTGTGATAGTTCCATTGTCCGAAGTTACAGTGGAGATTACAAACATAGCAGTCCGTGGAGATAGGCAAGGACAAGGGATCGGCAAGAAATTACTACAAGAAGCAATCAAGGTCGCGAAAAGCAGCGGCTATGAATGGATCGAAATCGGAACGGGAAATTCAAGCATAGGTCAGCTTGCGCTCTATCAAAAATGCGGATTTCGTATTTCGGATGTGATCAAAGACTTCTTCATACAGCATTATGACGAGATCATCATGGAGAACGGCATTCAATGCATCGATATGATTCGGCTTAGGTTAGAGATTCAGTAAAGGGAAGAAGGGATTACGATGATAATACCAAACAAATTAAAGAAAGGAGATGAAATTCGGATCATCGCTCCGAGTCGAAGTGCAAGCATTCTATCCGATGAAGGC
The DNA here is from genome assembly GCF_023715245.1 of Sporosarcina luteola. Lineage (GTDB taxonomy): Bacteria > Bacillota > Bacilli > Bacillales_A > Planococcaceae > Sporosarcina > Sporosarcina luteola_C. The sequence goes on along the minus strand of NZ_JAMBNV010000002.1, from coordinate 123,714 downwards.
GTTCAAACTGCAAAGGAACGATTAGAGAACTTAGGCTTTGTCATTTCATTCGGTAAACATGTTTTCGACAAAAACCTTCAAAACTCCACTTCCATTCAGCAAAGGGTCGAGGCTTTACATGATGCATTTGCCGATAAAAATGTAAAAGGCATTTTGACGGTCATTGGCGGTTTTAATTCAAATGAACTCCTTCCTTACATTGATTACGAATTAATTAAAAAGAACCCGAAAGTGTTTTGCGGATACAGCGATATTACGGCAATCGGGACAGCAATATCGACGCAGACCGGAATGGTCACGTATTCAGGGCCACATTTCTCGAGCTTTCAAATGCGAAAGGCGCAGGAATACCAAACACATTTCTTTAAGCAATGTCTCATGCAGAATGAACCGTTCGAGTTGAAGCCGTCTGAACACTGGAGCGACGATGCATGGTATTTGGATCAGGAAAACCGTGTCTTTGAGAACACGGTTTGGAAGACATATAACGAGGGGACAGTAAGCGGCGAGCTATGGGGCGGCAATTTATGCACATTGAATTTGCTGCAAGGAACAAAGTACATGCCAATTATCGAAAATGCGATTCTTTTTATCGAAGACGATGAAATGACAATTCCCGAAACGTTCGCCAGAGATTTGACGTCATTACTGCAAAATGCGCAATCCATAAAGGCCCTCGTCATCGGCAGATTTCAACGAGCGTCAAAGATAACGGAGGAGCAATTGCTGTTCATTCTTGATAAGCATCCCATGTTGAAAACGATTCCAGTTCTATATGACGTGGATTTCGGCCATACGCAGCCAATGTTTACATTTCCGATTGGCGGAGAAGTGCAGATTGCTGCGGAGAAAGGATCATTGAAACTTGTGAGGTTTTAAGGTGTAAGGGAGGAGTATTCGTTTTAATGAATGTAAATGTATGGTCATTTATAGGTGCACTGCTTTGCATTCCACTATTTTTATTTACGATTTTTACTCCTTCTATCTTTAAACTGTTTCAAATGACAGGCACCCATCCGTTGAATATCGTTTTTGGCGTAACATTAGTTGTCTTTTTCCTCGGACTTGTAGGATTGAAGGACATGAGAGAATGGAAATCCATATCTAGAAGTATAGTATCACTACTCCTTACTGCTTTATTGATGGTCATAATTGGCTCTATTATAATTGTTGGCAGTTTGCTTAAATGAACATCGTTCATCTGCAAAGCCCTATTTGTTTCAACCTAGAAAAAGCGTCTCCGTAAAAGGAGGCGCTACTTTTATTTGTTCGATTTTAGTGATTGCCTTACAGCATATTCCCTTATTAACGCATAATTTTCATTATGAAGGACAGTCTAATCCTTAGAAAATAGTTGAAAGGATTGGATCAGTTTGTACTACTACAAGGAAGAGCTAATTAATATTATCACTCCTGATAAACCAGACCCGGAAGCAGCAAGAGTATTACAAGAAATATTAGGCGGTCATTACGGTGAGATGAGAACGATGATGCAATACTTTTTCCAAAGCTCCAATTTTCGGGGGAAAGATACACAATATCGAGATTTGCTCCGTGGCGTTTTCTTGGAAGAGATTGCGCACGTCGAACTAGTTCAAAATACAATAAATCAGCTATTAAATGACTCAGGCCATTCTGCAGCGCCAGGAAACGCCGGTGTCGATCAAGCCCCATTGAATGATGCCACTAGACATGCAAATCCACATCATTATATTATTGGCGCTCAATCTTCTCTACCAGTCGACGCTGGAGGCAATCCTTGGAATGGTTCTTGGGTGTATGCTCATGGAAACCTCATCGCTGATTTACTCGACAATTTGGTACTCGAATCAACAGGTGTACTCCAAAAAACACGTATTTACGAAATGAGTTCAAATAAAACATTCCGCGAAACGCTAGCTTTTCTTATCGTTCGCGATAACGCACATCAAAATGCTTTTGCTAAAGCTTTGGAGACGTTGGGCGTTGATTGGGGCAAGATACTCCCAATTCCTAATTATGATATAAACAAGTATCCTGAATGTAGAAAGTATGTAGAGATGGGTTTCCATCATATACAGTTCAACTTTAGGCTAGACCCTACCCGCATAGGCGAAATTCTTCAAGGACAAACCCCAAGTAGAAATCCCGAAACGTTTGCTGTGGTTGACCCTCCTAAAGGGTTTCCAGTACCGTTGATGCCTGAAATGCCGAACGAACATAGTCTTGGAACTCAAGATTTGAACCGTTGATTTCTCAGCCCCTGGTCATAAAGCTAGGGGTTTTTTGTATTTTTTACACCCAAGTATTGTCACAAATTCGTCGGGAGACAAACAGTGATTTTCCCTTTACGCTATAAGTAACAGTTCCAGTGAGGGAGGGGGTTAATATGCTGAGGTGGATGTTGATTCCGATGTTGCTAGTTGCCGCTGTGATGATGACGGGTTGTGTATATGAGTATACGGAGGAAGATGGCTATCGGATGGCGGTCATCAATGAAGGATTTCCGGTTCCGAAAAATGCCTATGAACTGAAGCCTGAAGATTGCACATCGCAAATTGCGAAATCGGCGAAGTACAAGTTGGAGGGCATCGGGGATGAAGAAGGAACCCCGCCCGCTGACTACTTGCAGGAAATCCGGGAATGGGGATGGAACGAGCTTGAGGACCAACGTGTCGGCCATGTTCATTACTTTGAGAAAAAGGGGAAAATCATGTCGCTCATCATTCAGGAAAATGTGTTTGATGTGTTTGAGATGAGTGATGATGTGGAGTTGTAATAGAAAACAGGAAATGAGGGCGACTCAGCTCTTCAATTCCTGTTTTTGTTTCTTTTAACTCTCAATAATCCGAAAACATCTGTACACCATCCATGCGGATGGCATATACTATAGTTAACATACAAAAGGGGGATGGTAGGGGTGGCTGAATCTGAAAAGATTACAATCAATATGAACGTTGTCGACTTGGGGAAAGTCGATTTGCTTGTTGATCAAGGGTTTTATTCCAACAGAACAGATTTCATAAGGACTTCGATTCGTAGTCAATTGGATACGCATGCTGATGAAGTCAAGGACATCGTAATTAGGAAATCATATGTCGTAGGGGTAGTGAATTACGGGCGTAAAGAGCTGGAAAAGCTTCGTGACTCTGGGACAATGATTGATGTGAAAGTTGCGGGATTACTCGTGATCTCAGATAACGTCGATGCAGAACTTGTTAAACAGACGATGGCTTCAGTCCAAGTAAAAGGTGTATTGAAAGCGAATGCTGAAGTGAAAACAGCTATTCAAGAGCTATGAAAAGACACCTCCCGGGGAAAAATAGAAACTGGGAGGCGTCTTCATTATAAGTTCCTTAACGCAATCCGAAACTTTGCCTTTTTCTCGTCCTCGTTTTTATATTCGAAGAAACCTAGCTGATTCCCCCAAGGGTCTGTGAAAGTTCCCCATTTGACGGGTACTTCTTCCCTTGAATGAAGTTCGAACCGTTTAACGCCTAATTCTTCCTGAATCCGATTGCGTTCCTTTTCGATATCAAGTACTCCCAACCTAAGAGGGCCACTATTAACAGAAGGAATACCTTTAGCAACTTGCAACCAACAACCGGGGAGGAGCTCCCACTCGGCAAACCCATCATGCGGAATGAAATCAGGTTCTCTTTTGAGCAAGGTCGTATACCAATCTTGCCCTTTTGCGAACTCTGTTACCCGAACTTGTATCGTCAATTCATACAACAATTGAATCACCTTTTCACTGTTATTCAAATAACTTAACGTTAAGATCTTTCCTAACACAATGGATAAGCATGGCATGCAACTGCCCGCGGTGGTGATAGAGGTGTGCTGAAATCTCTAACAACCACTCAAACCGCGTATAGGAAACGCCCCAATACGAAGTTGTCTTTTGCATCAGTTCTTCCTCGGTATAACCAAGATAACGTTTTTCCAAAAGTGTAAAGTTAGACAGCAACGCTTCTTTCATTTCAGTCACGGACACAAGAGTGTTGACCGCATAAAAATTGCTCATCTGTCCCTCAGAAGCTTCCTCTGAAATGAGTAAATCGGCTTTGCAGACTAGGGCCATATGAGCCAACAGCTGCCCGACAGAAAACTTGTTTTCTGTTGGCTGCACTTCTAAATCGGATTGATCTACTGTATCTATAATGTCAATCGTCGACATAACCACAATATGGATTTGATGCAACACACTTTTTACATACTCACTCATTTCACCACCTCAATCAAACGCCCTCAGGACCCTCAAATTATCAAGCGTCAGCACACCGCTCCATTCCTGCTTAGCGGTTTCCCAAACGTCTTCATATCGTCCCCATGCCCATGTTGGCTCCCAGCTGCCATTTTCTGTTTGGCTGGAAGCGAGATGCTGAATGTTTGCAGGGATGATGTCTTTAAAGTCTTCATATAGAAAAGACGTTTGGGAAGATACGACTTGAAGGGGTAGCAGGCAATAGTCAAGCCATTTTTCCTGGTCTGTCGTCACACTGTGGTGGGCAATCTCGCGCACTCTAGCAGAAATTTTCCCTGCTTCTTCCGCAGGCAATTCTCTCATCAATTTCACCAAGCACTGCAATTCATGAAAGTCGTTCGTCGCCTCCACGTTGACATACACAATAGCGTGGGCTGTCAGCTTTTCCAGAAAATCTGCAGGAACAAGGCCTTTATAATGATGAAGCAATCCAGTCATTTCAGCACTCGGATTTCCCCATGGCCAATCGCCCCCATAATTCCACCAGATGGCGCGCGGTGCAGTCTCCACTTCCTTCGGGACGATTTCCCATCCCATCTTTTCCTCATCAAACGTATTAAGTGCATACTGAATTGCTCGCTGCACCATCGGCTCAGATTGATCCGCCGCGACGCGAATTAAATGCTGTAATCCAATTGTCGTGGCTAACGCTGAAGATGCCTCACATCGGAAATCAGGCTCCAATCCATTTCCGAAACCGCCGTCTTCATTTTGATAAACCTTAAGCTCCTCTAACACTTGCCCCCGGCTGCCATTTTCAAATTCAAATTCGAATAGCGCTTTTTCTAATGGTCGTGCCTCTGATTTAAGAAAATCCGTGGCTTGTAGATATTGTTCGGTCGCTAGTTTTTCCATTTAAATCCCCACTTTCGAAAGAATGATTAATATGGATACTTTCGCTATTGTTGTCTGTGAATCCTTCCCAAATAAAAATAAAGACACCCATTGAATGGATGCCTTTATCTGATAGTCAATCAAAACTCATATTCCGCGAGCACTTTCGCAATCGCATCTTCAATCGGCGTAACAGGTCCGGTTACATAATTGTTGATTAAGATTGAGAAAATTAGTTCCGAGCCATCTTTCGCGGTGACGTAACCGGAAAGGGTGGAGACGCCTGTGATGGATCCGGTTTTTGCAGTAACATTTCCGGCCGTCAACCCACTGCCCATCCGATTGCGGAGCGTGCCCCCAATCAACCGCTCAGGAACGCCCGCAATCGGCAAGGAAGCCTCGAACGCAGGGAACCAGCTTTTGCCTTGAATGTTATACAGTAATTTTGTGAATTCATCTGCAGAAACGAGGTTTTTATGCGACATGCCGGAGCCGTCGCGAAGGACGATCGTATCCGTGTTGACGCCGAATTGCTTCAGCTTATCCTTCATTACGGCGAGACCTGCACTCCAACTACCTTCGCCGCGTTGTACTTTCCCCATTTCCTTCACCAACGTTTCGGCGTGTCCGTTGTTGCTCAACTTCATGAATGGAATGAAAAGTTCTCTTAGCGGCATCGATTTTTTCGAAAGAAGAACGGTAGCGTTCCCAGGTGTCACACCGGTCTTCATCCCGCCGTTCCCGACAATTTGGATGCCTTGTTCTTCGAGTGACTTCTTAAAGACATCGAGGGTTAATCCTGTTGGTTCCCAAACAGCTGACCATGACTGGGATCTCGTACCTTCTACAGGAATTTTGCCTTCAATAATGATTCTGTTCGTTCCATGCTCACGCGCTATGGAAATACTTTTCGTTTCGCCTTTCGCCACAGTCGTTGCACGGTTGACAATCTCAACATAGTCCGTTTCCGGAGTGAGTGTCACTTTCGGAAGATCCCCGGCTTTATTGCCAGCATTCACTTCGACAATAACAGTTCCCGCGTCATAGTCTTCGTTCGGGGAAAGCGTCAGTGCAGAAACCTGTGCTCCGACATAATTATGCTCATCCGACCAGTTCAAATCCTGGGAATAACGGTCGCCGTCATACCAACTGTCGTCAGCAATCAGGTTTCCGTTGATCTTGTCGATCCCTTTCGCCTTCAAATCCTTTGCGAATTGATCCAAATCCTTTTTCATCAACGTCGGGTCGCCTTTACCTTTCAGATAAAGATTGCCGTGAATCATTTTTCCTTTTACTTGTCCGTCCGTCAGCACTTCTGTCGAGAACTGATAGTCAGGACCCAATATGTCCATTGCCGTCGAGCCCGTAAGCAATTTCATATTGGAAGCAGGGCGTAGCCGGATATCACCGAGGTGGGAATAAATCGTTTCACCCGTATCGGCTTTCCGTACACTGACCCCGGTAATTCCCCCTTGGAGCTTCGGGTCTTTTACTATTGCCTGTAATTTTTGGTCTAAAGTTGTCGAATCAATGGATGCTACGGGAGTCGTTTCCCCGGATGCGGCGACAGATGAATACGTTCCTTCATGTGTTACCGGAAATAAGGCGATCAAAGCAATTACCATTGCCAGGAAAGCCCTTTTGAGAAGACATTGCTGTTTCATTAACATGCTCACATCCTTTCATCCTTTGTATTTGATTGTACTTCAACTTTTTTGAAGTGGGTAGGAGAAAATACAGAAAATTAGCAATTGAAGCGTTTTACCTAAGTGGATAAGTAGTCGTTATTCATTATATGTTTGAATTGGCATTGCTCATACATGCCTATCAGGCGGTTGCTCGATGACTTCAGGCAATCCATAATAAAAAACCGCCAATCATGGCGGTTTTCACAAGATTTATTCCCCTAATTCAACATTATGGTAAACTTGTTGAACGTCTTCCAGGTCATCCAATGCGTCAATCATTTTCTCGAACTGCGCTTGCGCATCAGCATCCAAAGTGACATCATTATGAGCGAGCATCGTCAATTCAGCTACGGAGAATTCTGTGATGCCAGCATTCTTCAAAGCTTCCTGCACAGCATGGAATTGGTCCGGTTCTGCGTAGACAATGACCGTGTCTTCTTCTTCTAAAATATCGCGGACTTCAACGTCTGCTTCCATTAGAAGTTCCAACACTTCATCCGCAGTTTTGCCTTCCAAACCAAAAACGGCAGTCGCGTCGAACATGTATGCAACGGAACCGCTGACACCCATGTTTCCGCCGTTTTTCCCGAAAGCTGCGCGCACTTCGGAAGCGGTGCGGTTGACGTTGTTCGTCAGCGCATCGACGATAACCATCGATCCGTTCGGGCCGAAGCCTTCGTAACGCAACTCGTCATAGTTTTCCTCTGCGCCGCCTTTCGCCTTCTCGATTGCGCGGTCAATGATCGCTTTCGGAACGTTGTATGTTTTCGCACGCTCCACTACCACTTTCAACGTTTGGTTCAACTCGGGATCCGGCTCACCCTGTTTTGCTGCAACATATAATTCACGCCCGAACTTTGCGTAAATACGACTCGTATTTGCATCCTTCGAAGCTTTTTTCTCTTTAATATTATTCCATTTACGGCCCATTCTCATTCACTCGCTTTCAGTCTGAGCATTAATTTCATCAAGCAATTATACACCCGTAGCATGAATGCTGACAAGCGAAAAATCCTTTAAATGGAATGGGGCAAGTTCACGTTTCTGCGAAAAAAGTTCTCGTTCCTACGTAAAGAGTTCTCGTTTATCTCCATAAAGTTCTCATTCCCGCGTAGAGAGTTCTCGTTTATCTCCATAAAGTTCTCATTCCCGCGTAAAGAGTTCTCGTTTATCCCCGAAAAGTTCTCGTTCCCCAACTTAAACAAGCAATAACGCATCCACGTCCAAAATCTGAATCTCTCGCTGGCTCAGTTGGCGGATCCAGCCGGCATCTTCAAATTCCGCGAGCTTTCGGCTAATCGTCTCAGGTGTTGTGCCTATATGCGAGGCCAAGTCCTTGCGGGTCATCGGCAATTCAATCCGATCTGAATTCCATTCTTCCGCTAAATCTGCAAGATACATAGCGATTCGTGTGTCAGTCGTTTCCATGGCGATCCGGGCGGCCTGTTTCTCTGTCTTTGCGAGGCGAGTAGAAAATTCACCAAGCACTTTGAGCGAAATGGCAGGGTATTTCAATAAAAACTTCTGGAAATCGTCCCGGCTCATGACACAAAGCTCGACTTTTTGCATCGCCTCGGCGTACGCGTCGTGCACTGTTTCACTGAATAAAGAAAGTTCCCCTGTAAAATCGCCTGGTTCCAGAATCCTCACTAATTGCTCCTTGCCATTTTCAGAAAGGCGATAGATTTTCACCCTGCCTTTATGAACGATATACAGTCCATCCGAAATATCGCCTGCGTGGTAGATTGTATGGCCACGTGGGTGGCTGATCGAATGGGTATGCTTGACAATTTCATTCATTTCCGCCGGTTCAAGATGGTTGAAAATCGGGACGATGGAGATGCACAATTTCTGCATCTCCGCCGTCCCATCACCGTGCCTGCACTGTCCGTTTCCTGTCATCAACGTTCACTCCTCATTCCGGTAGTAATTCCCGTTCCAAGTTTTGCCGTTTTACAGGCTTTCTCTTAGTATAGCGGATTAACCGGATGGCGTTCAAAATAACGAGCAGGACGCTAACTTCGTGAATTAGCATGCCGGAAGCGAGGAACACTTTGCCGAGCAGTACACCTGCGAGTAGCAATGCGACTGTGCCAACTGCAAAGAATGTATTCTGTTTCATATTGCGGACAGTCGCTTTTGCGAGTGAATAGGCATGTGAGAATTGGTCGAGCCGGTCTGCCATAAGGACGACATCGGCAGTTTCCATCGAGATATCAGTTCCACCTACGCCCATTGCAAGCCCGATATCTGCAGTCGCAATTGCCGGTGCGTCGTTAATTCCATCGCCTGCCATCGCAACGCGGTGACCGGCGTCTATCAGTTGTTGGACCATGGCGACTTTATCTTCCGGCAATAATTCTGCATGTACTTGATCCAAGCCTAATTGTTCACCGACGAGTTCGGCTGTATGGCGGTTGTCGCCAGTTAGCATGATCATCTGTTTGACGCCGCTTGCCCGCAGTTCGCGGAGCGCATCCATCGCTTCGGGACGAATCCGGTCCGCGATTGACAGAACCCCAGAGATTTTGCCGTCGATACTTGCGAAGATTGCAGTGTTCCCGGCTTTCTCACGGGCGATTGCATAGTCTTCGATCGCCTGATCCACTTGAATTTCTTCAGCAACCATCAGTTTCCGGTTGCCGATTGCGAGCATCTTTCCTTCAATTGTCGCCCGGATGCCGTTTCCTTTAATCACTTCGGCGTTTTCCGGTTCGTTCACCAGTTGAAGGCCTTGGTTCCTCGCTTCCTTGACGATTGTTTGGCCGAGGTGATGTTCGGAAATCATTTCGGCTTCTGCGACGATTTGCAGGAGGTCCGTTTTGCCGATGCCAATTGCATGAATATCCGTCACTTCAGGTTTCCCGCGTGTCAATGTGCCGGTTTTATCGAAAACGACCGTATCGATTTTCGCTAGCTTCTCCATAATGTCGCCGCCTTTGATAAGAACGCCGTGGCGAGCGCCGTTTCCGATGCCTGCGACAATTGAGACAGGTGCGGAGATGACGAGAGCTCCGGGACAAGCGATGACGAGGAAGGTGAGCGTCATTTCGATATTCCGTGTGAATACATAAACAAGGACAGAAAGGACGACGATAGCAGGTGTGTACACATTGGCGAAGCGGTCTAGGAATTTCTCCGTCTTCGACTGTGATTCCTGTGCCTCTTCCACAAGTTCGATGATGCGTGCAAATGTCGTATCATCACCGACTCGCTCCGCAATCACTTCGATGAACCCATTATCGACAATTGTTCCGCTGAAGACACGGTCATCGAGCACTTTTGAAGCAGGGACGGATTCACCAGTGATGGCTGCCTCATTCAACGTTGCATTTCCTGACACGATCCGGCCATCGATGGCTACTTTTTCACCGGACCGGATAATGACCCGGTCGCCTTCTTCAACGTCGTCGACCGAAATAGTCATCGTCTCACCGTCACGGATGATAGTTGCTTCGAGCGGCGCCATATCGACGAGTGCTTTCAGGGAAGAACGTGTTTTTTCGAGCGTGCGTGCTTCGAGATACGCGCCAAATAAAAACAGGAATGTCACTGCGGCGGACTCGACGTATTCACCGATGAACAATGCACCGATGACAGCGATTGTCACTAATAATTCAATGCTGAATGCTTTCATTTTCAATGCCTTGAATGCTTTGAAAGCAATTGGGATGCCGGCAAGAACGGTTGCCGAAATGAGAAGTATTTGCCGCCATTCATGGAATCCTGCGAGATGGAGCCCGATTGCCGCCGCGAGCAGCAGTCCAGTCACGGCGGTGATTTGGGAAGTTCGTTTTGCATTCATACTCCTTCACTCCTTTCATGAAACTTTTTGTGAGATGACCGGATAGCCAAGTCCGGAAACTGTTTTCGCGATTTGCTCAGCGGCGATTTTGCTTTCGTCAAATTGTGCACGGACTTTTCCTGAGTTGAACAGCACTTTTGCTTCAATGACGCCATCCATTTTGTTCAAAGCACCTTCAATTTTCTTGATGCAAGATGGGCAAGTCAACGGCTCCAAGTTCAATAAGATTTTCTTCATTTTCCTCTACCTCCATGTAGTTGTTTTCTTCTTCTTGACTACATCATAAGGCGTTTTTTGGAATGAAACCTTGACCTCCATCAAGATTTCACTTTTTAATCAAGGAAAAGTGCCTTATACTATAAGTGAACAAGGCTGCCTTAATTTCTGCAAAAAACGCAGAAATACGGCAAATCGAACTCTGCGTGGTTCGATTCACTACATTTTCGAATAGAGAGGAAACGTGGGCATGGAACTTGTATATAAAGGCAAGACGAAAGATGTTTATAAATTGGAAGATGGCAATGTTTTATTGGCATTCAAAGATGACGTGACCGGGGAAGACGGCGTGTTCGACCCAGGAGCAAATACAGTAGGATTGACGATTGAAGGCGCAGGGCAATCAGGCTTGCGCATGACGAAATTCTTTTTTGAGAAATTGGCGGATAAAGGAATCCCGACGCATTATATCAATGCCGATATCGAAAATGTGACAATGACTGTGAAACCGGCAACAGTATTCGGAAAAGGTCTGGAAGTCATTTGCCGGTTCCGCGCTGTCGGAAGCTTCCTGCGTCGATACGGGGCATATTGCGAAGAAGGACAACCGTTGGATGCGTTTGTTGAAGTGACAATTAAAGACGATGACCGCAATGACCCGCCGATCAATGAGGATGCATTAGCGCAGCTCGGCATTTTGACGGAGGACGAGTATGCGGTATTAGAAAAATTGACGAAGGAAATTTCAATTGTCGTGAAAGAGGAACTTGCGGTGAAGGGGCTTGAGTTGTACGACATTAAGCTCGAATTCGGACATGATCCGGAAGGGAATATCATGCTGATCGACGAAATTTCTGGCGGCAATATGCGTGTGTATCAAGATGGTGTGTATGTGGCGCCGCTAGACCTGGAGAAATTGGTATTAGCTTAAATAGAGGAGACCGCTGTTCATTCCGATATAGGGGAATGTGCGGCGGTTTTTTTATGGGTTGGCAATCGCGTCCAAAGTGAGTGCTCTCGCGTCCAAAGCGAGGCACCCCGCGTCCAAAGCGGGGCTTCTCGCGCCCAAAACAGGCTTGCCGAGCTTAAACTATCCTCGACAAATCGGCGGGAAAACTTACCACTACTAAATTCTCTTAAGTTGGGCATGCTTGGCAGGAATAAACGTGGAGGAGGAACTACAATGAAGCGAAAGCTATTAATGGTCTTACTAATCAGCGTCATTATCGTAGTGGCGGGGTGCGGGAAAGCGAATAAGAAGGTGCCTGTCAGCGGGGAACAAATGGAAGCGATCGTCTCTCCTTTATTGAACACTAAAGGAAAGGTAATCGGTGAAGTGACATTGGTCCAAGAGACGGAAGGCGTTATGATCAATGTGCAGGCGGAGGACTTGCCGCCTGGACTGCATGGCATTCATTTCCATGAAACCGGTGTGTGTACACCACCCGATTTCACTTCTTCGGGAGGGCATTTCAATCCGGCCGGGAAGGAACACGGCTTTGACAATCCAAAAGGCTTCCATCTTGGCGATTTGCCGAATATCGAAGTGCCGAAGGACGGGAAAGTGTCGTTCAGGTTGACGAATTCAGAAATTACACTGAAAAAAGGCCAGGAAAACTCTATCCTCGATAAGGACGGAAGTGCAATCGTTATCCACGAAAAGGCGGATGACTACAAGACGGATCCGGCAGGGGATTCTGGTGCACGCATTGCCTGCGCTGCCATCACAGGGAAGAAATAAGAAAAACGGTCCATGCGACGGATGCATGGACCGGTTTTTTGTCTAGCTCCGGGCGCCAGCCCCTCGAGTCCCTTGGGCCCGCACGATGCGGGTCATGCAGTCGTTGTCGCATGAAGCGACGGTTTTAGACTGCCTTCCTCTCGAAAAAGGCAAAGAACGCCTTTCCGGTATGTCTTCCAGAGAAAGCCGTCACGAAGAACGGCTTTTGCGAGTAAAAGCGCAGCGTGACGAGCACGTCTTTGCTTTGTCGGGGCTATGCAGGCGCCCTTTGCTTTTCATATTTATGGCTTCAATATCACTTTAATGCAATCATCTTCGTGCTCGTAGAAATGATGATACGCAGCGGACGCTTCCTCCATCGGAACGACATGCGTAATGATTTCCGTCGGATCGAATTCGCCTTTCGTAATCTTATCAAAAAGTGTAGGCATGTAGTGGATGACGGGGGCTTGCCCCATCTTCAGCGTAATATTCCGTTCGAACATATTCCCGAGTGGAAACATGTTGTAGAGCGAACCGTAGACGCCTGTCAGATGGATCGTCCCGAATTTACGCACGGCTTGGTAACCGATTTCCACTGCACTTAACGTCCCGCCTTGCATCTTCAACTTTTGACCGACCTTCTCCGCAATATTCTTCTTTCCATCCATTCCGACGCAATCAATGACAATATCAACGCCGCCACGGGTGATCTCTTTAATATGCGCGCCCATATTGTCATAGTCATCGAAATTGAAAGCTTCCACTTTGTTCATCTTCACAGCGTGATTCAGCCGATACGGGACATGGTCGACTGCGATGACGCGTTTCGCGCCTTTCATCCACGCGAATTTTTGTGCCATTAATCCGACAGGTCCGCAACCAAGCACGGCAACCGTATCCCCACGCTTCACGCCGGCATGCTCGACGCTCCAATAGGCGGTTGGCAGCACATCGGACAGGAAAAGCAACGCCTCGTCAGGAAGTTCGCAAGACTCCGGTACGAGAAACGGTGTGAAATTGCCATACGGGACGCGCAAATATTCCGCCTGGCCGCCAGGATATTCCCCATACCGTTCGGTGAATCCGAAATACCCGCCCGTATCGACATGGGGATTCGGATTCGAATTGTCGCATTGGCTTTCCATCTGATGCTCGCAATAAAAGCATTTGCCGCATGAAATATTGAACGGAATGATGACCCGGTCGCCTTTCTTCACTTTCGTTACATTCGGTCCAGTTTCTTCAACAATTCCCATCGGTTCATGGCCAATGACATATCCCTTATGTGTAGGTAACGCGCCTAAATAGATATGCAGATCGGACCCGCAAATCGCAGTGGACGTCACCTTGACAATAATATCATCAGGCTTCTCGATCTTCGGTGCCTCAACCTTTTTCACCTGAATATCCTTCACACCTTGGAACGTTACAGCTTTCATTTGAACTCCTCCTTCTCTATCCGCTTCTTCCTATATTCCCCGTAAGAAACAAAAATAGTCGCGAAGAGTTCATTGCAGGAAAAAGTTCTCCGTGTAATACGGCTGCGACTTCTCGTTGAAAGCGACCCCGATGCCGAGGTGGCTATAGTCTTTAATTAATATATTCTCCCGATGCCCTAAGGAATTCATCAATCCCTCATGAGCGAAAATGCTGCTCGATTGCCCATACGCCAAATTTTCACCAGCCCTGCGGAATTTGATATCATCCTCTTTCATCCGATCGAAAGGCGAAAGCCCCTCCAAGTTTTCATGGCTGAAATAGTCTTTGATCGCCATATCGCGGCTATGCTTGCGCGCTGTTTCAGCGATACTCTCATTCCATTGCAATATTGAGCGGCCGTGCCGGACACGGGCGGCGTTCGTTAAATCGAATAATTGCTGCTCGAACCCGTTGCGCAACGATACATCTCCGCCTGCGTACATCCCTGATTTTCTTTGTTCTAACGCGGTAGTGATGAGCTGGACGGCTGTCACGGTTTCATTCTGATGAAGATCGTAAAACACATATATATAGACATCCCCGGCTCTAAAGAGATCCATTCCCTCGTTTTCCTGCAGGACATAGATATTCAAGCCTTTCCGGATCTCTTTCAACGGCTCGCCATAGGCTTTCCGGACATCAGCTTTCGGTGTGCCGTACCGGATTCCTGCTTTCGAGGAAATGAGGTCATCATTCGTGTAAATGGCATTCACTTTCGAATTTTCATCGAAGGAAATCATAACGAAATTCTGGTAATCTTCATGGTATGTGAACCACTCGGTGCCGTATTCATTCAATGAATAGCTTTTGGGCTCGCCAAGTTCTGCCTTTACTTGATCCTCGGTAGCACCTAGCTCGATATTATGGATGGACATTGCGGACTGATCAGGTTTGCCCAATTTCGGTTTAGCCACTTTGTCAGGAATAAGCTGTTCTACTTCTGATGACTTCGAAGATATATAAAGGAATAATTTATCGGCAGCGTTAAGGATGGAGTTCATGGTGGAAGTGACCGGTTCTTTTCCTACTATGTTTTCAACCTTTTCATCAACAGGATTCAGGAAGGAAAGGTCGATGTATTTAGAAACGGGCTCTTCCCATAAAGGTTTTGCGAGATAAAGTGCAACTATGAAAATGATGAATAGAAAAATCCGCTTCACGGAAATCGCCTCCTTTCTAGTATTGTACCCGCTGAAGGTGCGATAGATACAGTTGGACACTTTGAGAGTTTGAGTCCAAGCGGAAAGGCGGTATACTGGTAGAACACTATTGGATCGGAGTACAGGAAATGAAAATGACGAAGAAAATGCAAAGCGCGCTAGTGATGGAGAACAATATACAGCTATTCATATGCCCAATCTGTTCTGCTGAGATGGAAATAGAGGAGCATTCCCGACTCATCTGCCGGACCATGCACTCATTTGACTTGGCAAAAAGCGGATATGTCAACTTAGCGCCGCAAGCTCATGCGACGAAATATGATAAATCTCTGTTTGAAGCGAGGACTGCTGTCATGAGTAGCGGGTTTTTCGAGCCTGTCCTCGAAACTATCATTTCCCGTTTGGATAATCAATTTGCGGGATCTGATTGTCCTGTCGTATTGGATGCGGGCTGCGGAGAAGGGACCCATTTGCAGGCGGTTCATTCTAGGTTGCGGACTGGGAGTGTCGGCATAGGTATCGATTTGGCAAAGGAAGGCATTGCGGCAGCTTCGAAGGCCTATCCGGGAATCATATGGAGTGTGGCGGACTTGGCTGCCATGCCGTTTGCGGATGCTCGCATCGATGCGATTTTGAACATCTTATCACCGGCGAATTACGCGGAGTTTAACCGGTTGCTGAAATCCGGCGGCGTGTTGGTGAAAGTCGTGCCGGAAAGCGGGTACTTGCAGGAGTTGCGGGACGTCTTTTACGAAGGGAAGCAGCAGAAAGAAGAGGCTGACCCGGTAGCAAGGTTCTCTGAACAGTTCGATGCAGTCGAGACGGAACGGGTGACATATACGTTTGCGCTGCCGGATGGGCTGCTCGCGCCATTGATTCGCATGACGCCGCTCACTTGGAATGCGAGTGAAGAGCAGGTTGCTGAAGTGGTTGCGACGGGAATGAAAGAGATTACGATTGATTTACGGGTGATTTCGGGCGTGCGGCGATCGGGGGAAAGCGGCTAAGTGGTGATAAAGTCGTTGCGAGCGGTGATAAACCCAGTCTAAGCGGTGATAAACGGTCCATAAACGGAGATAAGCTCAATGTAAACGGTGATAAACAGATTTGTAGATCGCTCGAAAGGGGAGAGGGTAGATGTTCAGCGGGATTAGTTCGATTCCAAATTGGTTTTATTTGTTGGCGTTCATAGTTGTCATACTGCTCGTCATAATTATTGAATGGAAGACGCGATAGGAGGGATTGCATGGCGATTAAAAAGGACAAGCGGGTGAAACCGAAATTGTCGATGGAACATGAGCTGTTGAGGCCTTCGGATATATGGAGTCGGGACGGGTTCATTGAAAAAGTGAGATTTGAAGGCGGTATAATGCCAGGTGCAGATGGGGAGCGCCTCGTGTTCGATAATTGCGTGTTCAAAGACATGTCATTTGCGAACAGTGATTGGAGAGGCGCAGAATTCGTCGATGTTTTATTCCAAACATGTGATTTCTCAAACGTCCAAATGGAAAATGTCATGTTCCACCGATGCGAAATCGTTGCTTCCAAGCTGACGGGTACAGATATGGCCAATTCCAATATAGGACATCTCCTCATGAAGGAATGTGATGCCCGCTATGCGAACTTCAATTTTTCTAAAATGAAGGAAGTCGAGTTCGCGGAGTGCAACTTAGAGGATAGCGATTTTTACGAATGCGATTTCAAACAGGTCCGATTTGAAAAGTGCAAGCTTGATGATGTGAATTTCTCGGAAACCGATTTGGATGGCGTGGATTTATCCAACAATACATACGAGCGCATAGAAGTGACAGTGCCGAAGATTGCGGGATGCATCGTTTCGACGGAGCAGGCGCTCGGCTTTGCGCGTGCGCTCGGTCTAACGGTGAGGGATGAATGATGGTATACTGAAAAGACATTTGACAAAGAAAGAGTGGCCAAAACATGCTAACATTCGAACAAAAACAGCAAATCATTGAGACATTCCCTGAACTGACGCGGAAAGAAGTGTCGATGAAGCGGCTCAATTACCATTATGAAGATAGTCTTTATGAAAAAACAGTCGTCGTACAGCATCTTCATCCGAACGGGAATGGATTTGTGTACGTAGAAGGGGTCCCGGGTTACGAGACGGATGACCGGGGGCTCGTCAACATTCGTGAAGCGACGGAAGAAGAATTGAAAAAAACGATCCGCGACGCCATCCGTGCACTTTCAACCGAAGAGGCTGAAGAAGAGGAATCGATTGAAGAAGTGTGGGTGAATGAGGAAGGCCAGAAGCTGACGTTGCTTGGAGAAGAAGGCTATTTCAATATTTACCATGGCGCCAATCTGGAAGAGGGCTTCGGCGATTATCAGGAAGCCGTCGACTATTTGAAAGAGGAGAAATTCAAGCTTAGCAAGGGGTGACGCCAAATGAAGGGAAGAACGCTCGTCATCGGGCTCGTCGTCTTTGTCCTTGCAATCGTTGCAATCATCTATTTTGCGATGACAGCAGAGTTTGATAAAGAACGGCAGGAAGGCCCACAAGTTGAGATTATTGATGAAAAATAAAAGCTGCCTGGACGAACGGAAAAATTCGTTGTCCAGGCAGTTTTTCTATTGTCATGGAGTTAATGCCAATTCCCAGCTTTGTATTCACCTTTCCTAAACGGCATCCACCAATTCCACTTGCCAAATAATTTCATTAAACTTGGAACAAGCAGCAAGCGGATGATCGTTGCATCAATTGCGACCGCTATCGCGATGCCGACTCCGATCTGCTTCACCGGCATGACGTCAGTGAACGCGAATGCACCTGTCAATACAATCATGATCAATGCAGCGGATGTAATGATCTTGCTTGTCGTCGCAAGCCCTTCGACTGTCGAATGATCGTTATCGAACGTCTTCGCGTATTCCTCCTGCATCCGCGATATGAGGAACACTTCATAGTCCATGCTCAAGCCGAAGACGAGGCTGAAGACGAGGATCGGAATGATGAGCGCAATTGTTCCGGGATGCATTCCGAAATGGCCGTATTGGAATATATAGACGAGGATCCCGAACGTTGCGGAGAGCCCGACGATGTTCATCAAAATTGCCTTCAACGGAATAAGCACCGAGCGGAACGCAATCATGAGAATGATGAACGTCGACACTAGGATAATCGTTAGCACAGACACGATATTGCCGAAAATCTCATCAAAGATTTCCTGATTGAACTTCGGTTGACCACCCACCAACAGATTCCATTCCGATTGCTCCGACCAATCTCGCGCCCATTGCTGCGCTTCGTCGGACGTGCCTTTCGCCTGAAGCGTAACAGGAATCAATAATTGATTATTCTTAACGAATGAATCAAGAAGCGGTTCAAGCTGGGCCTTCATTTCAGGTACTTGCATCGCTTGCTCCCATTCTTCAGGAGAACCAACTCCGCTAGCAGTGAAAATTGTAGTCAATTCGTCGACCAATGGATCATCTGCCAAATCGCCTTCCAATGCTTTCATTGCATCCAAGCCATCCACATCGGACCAACCGCCATCCCGTTCCGCGATCAAGTACACATTCGACCGCTTGCCAAGCCCAAACGTGTCATCCATCAATTCGTACGAAGCTCGCGTATCATATGAAGCCGGCAATGAATCGATCTGTGGAATCGTCAAATCCATATTTTTCACTGGAATTATTGCTATGCCTAGTAAAATAAGCGCCACAATTGTAATAAGAATGGGCCGTTTGATAACGGCATTGGCGAACTGCCTCCATCGGTCTGAACCATTTTCCTTCACTTTCAGAACGCGGCCTTTATTCAAACGGTCGCCGAGCATTATTAAAATCGCTGGAAGCAACGTAACTGAACTGAGCACCGCCATACCGACGACAATCATTCCGCCGAGCGCAATGTTTTGGAAGATCTCAACTTTAATAATGAACATCGCACCGAGACCGATGAACACACAAAAGGCCGAGAAAATGACAGAGCGGCCCGCCGTGCGGATCGTTGTCGCAACAGCTTCCAACACATCGCTCTTCAATCGCTCCTCCCGATATCGGCTAATGAACAGAAGTGAAAAGTCGATGCTCAAAGCGAGCCCGAGCATCGGAACGATATTCAATACAAAAATAGCCAACTCCATCTGTCCACCAACTAAAGCCAGCACGCCGAACGTCGATACGACTGTCGCAACACCGACGATCAACGGAACCATCGAAGCCATGAGTGAACCGAATGCAAAAAGAAGGACGATGATTGCGATTGGCAAGCCGATCGCCTCCGCCTTCATCAAATCGCGTTGGCTCGCGCTATTGATGTCTTTCGTAATGGCAGATTGGCCTGTTAGGACAATGCCTTTCTCTTCACCGATCGCTTTCCGGATATCTGTAACGACTTTGGACATATCCTTGCCGTTCTTTTCAAAGTGAAGCAATGCATAGGAGACATCCTTCGTATATTGCTCTTCGTTATCCAAAGGAGAAACAACTTCGGAAGCAAGATCCAACTTCTCAATTTCAGTCAAAGTGGACGCAATCGTTGCATCATTTACTTTATCGAAAACGACAAACATCGTTTCTGCTGGTAAATCGAATTTCTCAGAAGCGATTTTCATCACTTGTTCATGTTCTCCATCCATCCTGAAGCCGTCACCCGCGAGCAGCCCAGGCAAGCGGATTGCAAAAATGGCCATGGCAATGAAAAGTGCAATCCAGGCTATCATGATCGTTTTATAATACTTCGTAACAAAAAGCGCAAGTGTGCGCATACCATCGTCCTCCCCAATCGTTCTATCTGTTCCCTTATCATAACGAAATTGGATGGGAATGTCTTTTTTGAAGGAATAGTTTAGGAGAATCGCGTCTAAAGCCAACCGCTGCGCATCCAAAGCACATGCACAATCAAGGAGTAAATACGAAAAAAACCACTCCCCGAAGGAAGTGGTTTTGAAGGGTTAATTCAAATTAGTTTTTTTCAACGTTAGTTGCTTGAAGTCCGCGTTGACCTTGTTCGATTTCGAAAGTCACGTCTTGGCCTTCTTCAAGAGTTTTGAAGCCATCACCTTGGATAGCTGAGAAGTGTACGAATACATCGTCGCCATCTTCACGTTCGATGAAGCCATAACCTTTTTCTGCGTTAAACCATTTCACTTTACCTTGTTCCATGTTTGTTTCCTCCTTGTATGCAAAGCATACATTGTGTTACTATCCTTGCTCAAGTCTTGAAGCGGTCAAGCGTTAAATCGTGACCATCGCGCCGAACAAAAATAATTCTCCTTTATCATACCAGAGGCCATTTGGCAATGCAAGTGAAAAGTTTTGTATTAGAATAATAAATTCAAAATTTGGTACACAATGGCGGCAAGAGCGGCAGAAATGGGCATTGTAATCACCCATGTGAGGACAATTTTTTTCGCAACTCCCCATTTGACGCCTTTAACACGTTGCGCCGAGCCGACTCCCATGATTGCGGATGAGATGACATGAGTCGTGCTGACAGGCAAATGGATGAGCGTCGCGCCGAAAATAATCATGGCGGAGCTCAAATCGGCTGCTGCTCCGTTCACTGGACGGATTTTCATGATCTTTCCACCGACAGTCTTAATGATTTTATATCCGCCGATGGATGTCCCAAGCCCCATTGCAGTGGCAGCAGCAATCCGAACCCAAAGCTGGATATCGTCGCCTGTCTGCAATTGTGCGGCAATCAATGCCATTGTAATGATCCCCATTGCCTTCTGGGCATCGTTCGTTCCGTGTGTGAATGCTTGTAGGGCCGCGGTACCAATTTGCAAATAACGGATCCGTTTATTCGCCTTGAACAAATTCCGGTTCTTCAATAAAACCTTAAAAAGCGTCATCATGAGGAACCCGGCCGCAATTGCGATGAACGGGGAAATGAGCAGTGCTTGCATGATTTTGACAAACCCACCGTAATTCAAAACCCCGAACCCAGCCGCTGAAATGGCGGCACCTGCGATCGAACCGATCAACGCATGCGATGAACTCGAAGGAATCCCGTAATACCAAGTGATTAAATTCCACGCAATCGCTGCAGTAAGGGCAGCCAATATGACAAGTGATCCTTTTTCCAACATGAAAGGATCGACAATATCTTTGGAAATGGTCTTGGCGACGCCTGTAAACGTCAATGCACCGATGAAATTCATAATTGCAGCCATATAGATGGCTGTCCGCGGTTTCAATGCGCGTGTCGATACTGAAGTCGCAATGGCATTTGCCGTATCGTGGAAGCCATTTATGAAATCGAATGCGAGCGCAAAAACTACAATAGCTATCGTGAGAAACAATATCATGTCCATAAAAGCTGCCCCTTACGCGTTTCGCATGATGATTGTTTCAAGTGTGTTCGCAACGTCTTGGCAATGATCCGCAATGTCTTCCAGCAACTCATAAATATCCTTGAATTGAATGATACGGATCGGATTCTTTTCACGGATAAACAGCTGCTTGATCGATGTGCGAAGGACTTCATCGCAAATACGCTCATATTCTTTGATCAAAACAGCGTGATCCCGCATCTGGACAAGTTTCTTCTTCGCAAGCAATTCCATCGCCTTGACGATTTCATCGGAGCTTTTCACGATATTATCCATGAACTTCTGGACATATTCATCGATTTCCGTCAGCGAGAACATTTCAAGATTCGCCGCGAAATGTTCGATTCCGTCGAGGATATCGTCCATCTTGATTGCCAATTGTAAAATATCTTCCCGTTCAATCGGTGTCATGAAAGAAATGTTGAGCTTTGAGATAAGGTCGTGAATCAAATCATCCCCTTCAGTCTCATATTCTTTCAACTTAATGCTTACTTCTTTTAAATCTGCAACCGACGTCACTTTAAAGTCATTCGCATAGTGCATCGCTTCTTGAACATGCTCAGCAATCTCCAAAAGAGCTGCGAAAAAAGGATCGGTTTTACGTGGACTGAACATTTTTAAGCCTCCATCCGTTTCCGGAATCAATTTTTAGTAGTCTTATCATAGCAAAAAACTATAAAAATAAGTACAGATATACGAGCTGATTTCATTTTTAGTGGCGAATAGGTTGTATTCAGATGTTGAAAGAATCGAAATTTATTTCCAGGAATCTTGAAACTTTATTATCGGTCGACCGTATGTATAGTAGAATTCAAATAGGAGAAGGCGAGGTGAGAGGATGGAAGTGTTAGGAATGCCGGTCATCCATGTCTATTTGACCGTGCTCATAATCGCAGGATTAGCGACCGTGCTGTACATTCTATTCAGTGACATTGCAGAAGGGATTGGCGATGCGAGTCCGATTTTGGATCCCGCAGTCATTCTTGCATTCATTTCATTTACATCAGCAGTCGGTTATATTTTGGAGTTGACGACAGA
This sequence comes from Sporosarcina luteola, assembly GCF_023715245.1. Classification (GTDB taxonomy): domain Bacteria; phylum Bacillota; class Bacilli; order Bacillales_A; family Planococcaceae; genus Sporosarcina; species Sporosarcina luteola_C. Next base: position 101,214 of record NZ_JAMBNV010000002.1, on the reverse strand, counting down.
ATGGAACCATTTGCTGATCTTGATCATTGCGCTTGGGGCAGCGACCGCATTAGACTTCCTTCTATATTTCTTCGTGCTCCTTCCTTTGAAATCCGCGGAAGTATCGCTTGCTTATACCGATGAATCACTCACAGGCCAAGTCGGCAAAGTCATCGTTCCGGTACCGGTTGACGGTTTTGGCGAAATCATTATCGAAACGGTGAATGGCATCATTTCGAAAAGGGCTGCGGGGTATGAAAACAAAGCGATCGACTACGGAAAAGAAGTGTTGGTCATCGAAGTGAAGGAAGGGACGTTCATCGTAAAGGAATATGAGCCTTTCCGCTTCAAATGATCAAATCAAAACCAATTAATTAAGGGGGAAACAGAATGCCAGGAATTTCAGGAATGTTTATTGTCATTGGGATTGTCGTGTTCATTTTGCTCGCTGTCATCCTTGTGTACATTTCAAAGTACAAGACAGTCGGACCGGATGAAGCGCTGATCGTCACGGGTAGTTATTTAGGATCGAAAAACGTACATACGGATGACTCGGGCAACCGGATCAAAATCATCCGTGGCGGGGGAGCATTCGTCTTCCCTGTGTTCCAACAAGCGGAACCGCTCAGCTTGCTCTCAAGCAAACTGGAAGTGACGACGCCTGAAGTGTATACGGAACAAGGGGTTCCCGTCATGGCGGACGGAACAGCAATCATTAAGATCGGTGGATCGATTACTGAAATCGCGACGGCAGCGGAGCAGTTTTTAGGAAAAGCGAAAGCCGACCGCGAAAATGAAGCGAAGGAAGTCCTCGAGGGACATTTACGTTCCATTCTAGGATCCATGACAGTCGAAGAGATTTATAAGAATCGTGATAAGTTCTCCCAGGAAGTGCAACGTGTCGCTTCACAGGATTTGGCTAAAATGGGGCTTGTCATCGTTTCATTCACAATTAAAGATGTCCGCGATAAAAACGGCTACTTAGATTCACTCGGTAAACCGCGTATCGCCCAAGTGAAACGCGATGCCGATATTGCCACAATGGAAGCTGAAAAAGAAACGCGCATCAAGAATGCTGAAGCATCGAAGGAAGCCCAAAAAGCGGAAATCGAGCGTGCGACTGAAATTGCGGAAGCAGAGAAGGAAAACCAGTTGAAAATCGCTGACTACCGCCGCGAACAAGATGTTGCGAAAGCGCGCGCTGACCAAGCGTATGAATTGGAATCCGCACGTGCGAAGCAGGAAGTTACAGAGCAAGAGATGCAGGTCAAAATCATCGAGCGTCAAAAGCAGATTGAGTTGGAAGAGAAAGAGATCCTGCGCCGTGAGAAGCAATATGACTCAGAGGTTAAGAAAAAAGCCGATGCGGATCGTTACGCAATCGAGCAAAATGCAGCCGCGGCCAAATCCCGACAAATGGCAGAAGCGGAGGCAGAAAAGTACAGCATTGAAGCGCGTGCAGCTGCAGAAGCAGAAAAAATCCGTCTTGACGGATTGGCAAAGGCCGACGCTCAGCGTGCGCAAGGTGAATCCGAAGCTGATGTTATCCGCCTGAAAGGTCTTGCGGAAGCAGAAGCGAAACGCAAAATCGCGGAAGCATTCGAACAATACGGCCAGGCAGCTGTGCTTGACATGATTGTTAAGATGATTCCTGAATACGCGAAGCAAATTGCAAGCCCGCTTTCGAACATCGACAAAATCACTGTTGTTGACACAGGCAGTGGTGAAGGCGGCGGTGCCAATAAAGTGACATCATACGCAACGAACCTGATGTCCACTCTGCAAGAAACATTGAAAGCCTCTTCAGGCATCGATGTAAAAGAAATGATGGAAAGCTACGTTGGTAAAAACAATCTTCGTCCTAGCATCGACAACCTGACAGATGAGCTTCGTTCAACGAAGCCAACTGCAGTTAAATCGAAAACTGTTGATGAAGAATAAGTAATCGGCACCCAAACCGCTCATGGGGTTTGGGTGTTTTTATATGCTCTGCGACCGCCTGAACCTGGCTACAAACCGCCTGAACTCCGTCTGCGACCGCCTGAATTAAGTGGAAAACCGCCTGAACTCCGTCTGTGACCGCCTGAAGCAAGCGGCAAACCGCCTGAACTCCTTCTGCGACCGCCTGAACTCAGCATCGAACCGCCTGAATACTAACGTTCACTCTTGGAATAGTCTGTTTCATTCACAGCCCTTTCTTTGCTAACGCAAATAAGTTATGAAAACTGCTGAATTCAATTTTTACAGTTTTCACAAAGCCTATACCTAAGCTTTTTATTGAATTATGATGGATATAAAAAGTGACATTATCCCATGAAAATTGATTTTTGTACATTTTGCAATATTTTGTTACGCTGATACAATTGTTTTGAGGTGATGAACAAGTTGCTATATAAAGAACGATCTGCACCCTTAAAGCTAGTCGGATTACAAGCCCTAATTGAAAGGCTCCCATCTACACATGATAAATTCCTAGACATCCAAGAGGAGATAAGAAAAAGAGCTGCCGGTTTTAGTGGAGAGGGAAACTTTGATAGGCACATCAGGGAGTTTAGACCATCTTATCCATACGCGTTGTTGCATGATATCTGTCTAAAACAGAATGGGGTTTATTTTCAGATGGACTCTTTACTGATAACTCCAGCCTTTGTCATTATATTTGAGATTAAGAACTTGGCCGGGAGAATAATAGTAAAAACAAATCCCACTCAATTCATTCACGAAAATGTAGAAAGGAAAATTATTCAAAGCCCAATTACCGAGCTTGAAAGAAAGGAGATCTTTTTGCAAAAGTGGCTTGAAGCAAGGGGTGTATATATTCCGATAAAAGGGGTCGTCGCACTCGCATATACAAATGAGTTAACGATTCCAGACTCGCCAGATAGACAAGTCGTATTTACGCATGATATTCCAATCCTTTTATATAAAACAAAACTTGAAAATGAAATCCTGCAACAGCATGAAATACATAATTTAGCGAACGAAATTAGAAGAGAGCATCATGAATATAACCCTTTTCCACTTGTAAAAACTATTAAGATGGAAGCTGCTGACGTTTTACCAGGAGTTATTTGTCCGTATTGCAAGTATCGTGGGATGACATGGCTGCAAAGAAAATGGATTTGTGAGAAATGCTTATACAAGGCATCTTATTCACATAGAAGGCTAATTGAAGAATGGTTCATGTTACTTGATAGTAAAATTACAAATAGGGAATTTAGAAATTTCTCGTGTCTCAATGATCCGGATGTCGCTAAAAGGCATTTGAAAAATTCGTGTCTTGTCATGAAAGGACGAATGAGGAATGCATATTATTATCAAAAATAACGCCTCGGAAAGGCGTTATTTTTCATGGTTGCAAAATTTTTGCCAACTGAAGACTCCCGTCAACCGCCTGAAATAAGCAGCAGACGCCTGAAGTTGGAGGGGAACCGCCTGAACAGGAGTGATGACCGCCTGAAGTTGGGTGCCAACCGCCTGAAACTCAACAATAACCGCCTGAACCTGGCTACAAACCGCCTGATAGCCATACACGCCCACCCACATCTTAAGAATTTCTTCATTTTTCTCCTCACTCCCCCTTAAGATTCTTCCCCTACAATGAGAAACAGTTACTACGTTGGAGGGGAAATCATGATTCAGGTTCAAGAATTAACACATTCATTCAAAATCGGCAAGAAAGGCAAGGAGCGGCAAGTGCCCGTACTTAAAGGGCTGTCCTTCGCAATTAATGAGGGAGAGATCGTTTCGATTGTCGGACGAAGCGGGTCAGGGAAGTCGACGCTTCTTCATATATTGGCGGGATTCCTTAAACCGGATGCCGGCATCATTCAAATCGGTGACGTCCGGACATCCGCTTTCAGTGAAGCAGAGAGCGCGAAGTTTCGTCTTGACCATTTCGGCTTCATCTTTCAAAATTTCCAGCTCATGCCTGGTCTCACGGCATTCGAAAATGTGGAGCTGCCGCTCAAACTCGCTGGCGTGGCCAAAAAGGACCGTCGGGAAAAAGTCCAACAGCTTCTTCAGCTCGTCAGCCTGGCAGAGGTGCAAGACCATTATCCAAATGAATTATCGGGAGGTCAGCAGCAACGGGTGAGCATCGCGCGTGCGCTCATCACCGATCCGCCGATCATCTTTGCGGATGAGCCAACTGGGAGCCTTGACTCAGAGACCGAGCAAGACATCCTGCTGCTCATCCAATCGCTCAACAAAACCCGCGGCATCACATTCATCATCATCACACATGACGACACAGTGGCGGAAACCGCGGATCGTGTTTATAAGATGCACGACGGTGAATTAACGGAAGGGGGTGTCGGACATGCAATTTAACGATCAAATCGATTTCGTCCGACAACATATTAAAAAGAACAAACTGCGCGTCTTCATGACAATCCTCGCTGCAACGATGGGGACAGCATTTTTAATCGTGCTTGCTTCCGTTGGATTCGGCATCCACGATACGTTACGGAATGAAATACTTGATAACCGGTTGGTGAACGAGATTGAAGTGTACTCAAGTGAAATGGGCCAAGCCAAAGTGGAGGAACTGAAAAAACGTGAACATGTGAAAGCGGTCGTCTTCCGCCAATCTGTGAGCATCAATCAGCAATCTGAACTGGATGGATTCATCGGCAGCCATAATATGACGGTTACCGAATTCCAAGAGGAAGCGAAAGTGGGCTTCGCCTTACAAGAAGGACGCTTGCCGGAAAATGAATATGAAGTTGTTGTCGGCAGCCACTTTGCAGAAAATCTGATCGAACCGAATACAGTCGAGGAAGCGGAGCCTTCAACATATAAAGGATCTTTAATCGGCAAACAGTTTACATACAAAATGGGATTGTATGAAGAAAAGGAACTGTTTCCGGAAGAAACAACATTGACCATTGTCGGCGTCGCGAAAGAGCCGGCGAAGGATTGGATCATGGATTTCAATATATATGCGGATGCAGCCATCATGCCTGACTTGGACCGAATTTTCACTAGCCACGTTGATGATGAGAACAGCGAATTATTCTACGGAAACGTTAATGTGTATGCAGATAATCTGGAGAACGTCACAGCTGTCAGCAACGCGCTCAAAGACGAAGGGTATTCCGTTTACTCGATTGCTGATCAGCTCGAACAGCTCGACGTCTTCTTCCTCGCATTCAAAGCTGGCCTCGTCTTCGTCGGCACGATTGCAATCTTAATTGCCTCCATCGGAATCTTTAACACGATGACAATGGCCGTCACGGAACGGACGCGGGAAATCGGCGTCATGAAAGCGATCGGGGCAAGCCCGAAACTGATCCAAAGACTGTTCCTCATGGAAAGTGCTTGGATCGGTATAGTAGGAACAATCATCGCAGTCATCATCTCTTACGGCGTCAGTTTCCTTGCCAATATGGTATTGCCGATCATCGTTTCAGCTGCACTCGGGGAAGAGGAGATTGCAAGCTTGGATATCACGTTTTCCATCATTCCTTGGCAGCTTGTCATCATCGCATCCGCAATAAGCATTACAGTTGCCATGATCTCTGGCTGGCGCCCGGCTCGTAAAGCAACAAAAATTGACGTCATTCAAGCGCTGAGGCAAGAAATATAAAAGAAAGTATATTCTATTTATTCAAAAATAACTATGGAAGTTCCCGGCTTTGTCCGTTATAATGGAGGAAACATGCGGAGAAAGTCGAAACCTGCCTGACGGAGGATGCCTATGGGAACCACTCGAAACGACACACCCCGACAAGTAGATGTCCTGTCCCCCGTATTACGGTTGACGTCAGGACAAATCACGTATTTGGGGCGATGGAATAACGTTGCGGAAGCCCTTTTTTCATTGAATGAAGGAGGCTCATTCTGCGCCCAATATAACCCTGAGAACACAATTGTCGAAACGTACACGCTGCTGGATGGTCAAGTCGATATTGAATACCGTGGAACGCGCACAAAAATGCATATCGGAGAAACGCTGGACGCTTCCTGTTACGACAAGGTCGTCACGTTTTACGGAACATCCGACGCGGAAATCCTTATGAAAATGGATGCGGACTTCTATGAACAATTATTTTATGAAACCCAAACTTTGCAAACCGAAATTGATGCAGTCGCGCTTGTGGACGGCTATACGTATCACCATTGCGACAGGATCAGGCAATATGCCATTGAAGTATGGAAGCGGATGGACCAACCGAAATGCAGACTGAAATTGTTGCGATGGGGTGCTCACTTCCATGATATCGGTAAACTCGCAATCCCCCTCGAAATCTTAAATAAGCCTGGAATTCTTACGCCGGAAGAGTGGGAAATTATGAAATTACATTCCCAAGCCGGGGCTAACATTATGCGCGCCCATCCAGTGGAGTGGCTGAAAGATGCCGCATTCATCGTTGAACAGCATCACGAGCGTTACGACGGCAAAGGGTACCCTTATGGATTGAAAGGGGACGAAATATCCCTGGAAGCCGCCATCGTCTCCGTCGTCGATGCCTATGACGCAATGACAACGGAACGCGTCTACAAAAAAGCGGTGACAGCAGAAGAGGCGTTCGAGGAACTGAGAAGAGGCAAAGGAACACAATTCCATCCCGATGTAGTGGATAGTTTCATAGAAATATACCAGGAAAAAAATCAGCCTGATTCTTAAAGACTCGGATAACCGGGTCTTTTCATTTTATTTCAACTCTAAAAAGGTGCATGATAGAAAGAGGAGTTTGAATAATCTATTGAAAGGCGGAGGGAAAATGGAATATCGTATCGAGCATGACACGTTTGGAGAAATCAAAGTACCAGCGGATAAGTTGTGGGGCGCGCAGACACAGCGGAGCAAGCAGAACTTTAAAATCGGTGGAGAACGGATTCCGATCGGCGTCATCCGTGCGTTCGCCCATTTGAAAAAATCGGCTGCGATTGCGAGCAACTCATTTGGCAATCTATCGGAAGTGAAAATGAAAGCAATCGTGGCGGCTGCTGAAGAGGTGATTGAAGGCAAATGGGACGACCATTTCCCGCTTGTCGTTTGGCAAACCGGCAGTGGAACGCAATCAAACATGAATATGAACGAAGTACTCGCAAACCGGGGCAACCAGCTGTTGGAGGAGTGGGGCGAGGACGAGCGCCTTCATCCGAACGATGATGTGAATAAATCGCAAAGCTCCAACGACACATTCCCGACTGCACTGCACGTCGCGGGCGTGATTGCAGTGGAGCGTGAATTGCTGCCATCCCTACAAGTCTTGAAAGAAACATTCGGCAAGAAATCCGAAGAGTTCATGGATATTATCAAGATCGGCCGTACACATCTGCAAGACGCAACACCTCTTACACTGGGCCAAGAAATCAGCGGCTGGCATCGCATGCTTGAAAAGACGGAAAAAATGCTGAACGAAAGCGTCCAATCCATGAAGGAACTTGCCATCGGCGGAACTGCTGTCGGTACAGGACTGAATGCACCGAAAGGATTCGGTGAAAAAGTCGCTGAAGAAATTTCGAAATCAGTCGGTATCGCATTCACTTCTGCTGACAATAAATTTCACGCTCTCACAAGCTATGACGAAGTCGTCTATACGCATGGTGCGATAAAAGCCCTTGCAGCAGATTTGATGAAAATCGCGAACGATGTTAGGTGGTTAGCGAGCGGCCCGCGTTCAGGTATCGGCGAAATCACGATTCCCGAAAATGAACCGGGCAGCTCCATCATGCCGGGCAAAGTCAATCCGACGCAAAGTGAAGCTCTCACAATGGTCGTTGCTCAAGTGATGGGGAATGACGCAGCAATCGGATTTTCAGCAAGCCAAGGAAACTTTGAACTGAACGTCTTCAAGCCGGTCATCATCTACAACTTCCTGCAATCTGCAAAGCTTCTCGCAGACGGCATGCGCAGCTTCAATGACAACTGTGCTGTCGGCATCGAACCGAACCGGGAAGAGATTGATAGCAAAGTGAAAAACTCGCTCATGCTTGTAACTGCTCTTAATCCGTATATCGGTTATGAAAACGCTGCGAAAATCGCGAAAACGGCTCATAAAGAAGGCACGACGTTGAAGGAAGCTGCATTGAAAACGGGTTTATTAACAGCGGAGCAATTCGATGAATATGTTGATCCGTCCAAGATGATCGGCCGTTAAAATGTACGAAGAAAATTGCCCCTACTGTAATCTGGCAGCGGATCCAGAACAGCAAATCATTTTTGAGACAGAAACATGCGCCTATATCCTAAAGCCTTCCGAGCAAAAAGTGTTGGAAGGCAGTGGCTTAATCGTACCGAAACGGCATGTGGAAAATGTGTTTTCATTGACGCCTGAAGAGTGGCGGGATACGCAGGAGCTCTTGCTGAAAGCGAAGGCATACTTGGAAGAACGTTATGACCACGAAGGCTATACGATTGGATGGAATACGGATGTAGTGGGTGGGCAGACGATTCCGCACGCCCATCTACATGTCATTCCACGGTTTTCAGATGAGCCGTTAGCTGGCAAAGGCATCCGTTATTGGATCAAGCAGAAAGAGAATAAACGAGGCGCAATGTCCACAAAGTTGTAACCCTACTCCTTACCATTATCCGATATGATGGAAGGACAATGACGTAGCAAAGGAGTAGACATGAATGAAGAAACTAATGCCTATCATGCTTATACTGATCCTTATCCTTTCCGCTTGCGGTGAGAAGGCGCAAAAACACTCGGAAGACGAACATTTGGAAGTGGGCCATGAAAAACATTTGCCGAATGGGGACTTGCAGGAAGTAACTGAATCAGCCTCAGTCTTGCCGAAGTTTTTGGATGACAAGCCCGAGGATATGCGACTTGTCTATCAAGTTGCAGCATCCGCCTCTGATGTGCTTACCTATATGCCCTGCTATTGCGGCTGCGGTGAAAGTGCCGGGCATGGCCACAACTTGAACTGCTTCGTCGATGAAATCCGCGAAGACGGTTCTGTCGTCTGGGACGACCATGGAACACGCTGTCTCGTATGCTTGGAGATTGCGGTTAAATCGGTACAAATGAAACAAGAAGGCAAGTCGATGAAAGAAATCCGTGAATTCATCGATGAAACATACAAAGAAGGCTATGCAGAACCGACAGACACGCCGATGCCTGCATAATCACAACGCTCCATCCGACCAGGATGGAGCGTTTTTTACAATACGCGCATAAACTCTAGAAAAGACGCATAAATTGCTTCAAAGGCTCATAAGTCATAAAAGATGCGCATATATCACGAAAATGCCTCATAAATGCTTATATATACGCATAAATCTGTTCAAAAGCGCATAAACATCTTTATTACAAATATAACCAACAATTTATTTTTCTGAATATGTTTTTACCACTTTAAATTTTCTTCAAAACGTCGTATGCTGTGGGAGAGAATTGAATGCTCCTATTTCGTTCTACATGAGGAGAGATATAATGGTTTTTGAGGGGAATAATAAAATCCGCAGAAAAATCTATCAAACCATCGATGGGATGACTGATGAAGAGTTCAACGGTACTCCGTCAACAGGCGGCTGGTCTCCAAAGCAAATCTTGGAGCATCTTGCATTGATGGAAACATATATAGCTTCAAAAATAGCAGGAGAATTGAAGAATCCGAAGAGTCCCAAAGCCTCAAAGAAAATGATCGTTCTTTCTGGAAGCTTGCTCGTCAAAGGAGATCTTCCTATGCAAACGCAACCGACAAATACGTATAAAACGATTCCGGAAATAAAAGAGGAGCTTCATAACTCGAGAATTTATTTGCTCGATGTCTATGATTGCAGTTGCAAGGATCAATTGCGTGAGAAGTCATTCAAGCACCCGAATATCGGTTTGATGCCTTTGGAACAATGGTTTCCGGTTGTCGGCCTGTACGAAAAATGCCATTTAAAGCAATTGAAAAAGACAATTGATGAACTAAGAATAAACGGCTTCTCCTTAGAAGCGGCCGAATAATGAGAGTCCCCGACACAATGTTGTTCGGGGACTTCTTTTTCATTGAATATATACATCACTCACCAACAGATCCCTCACAACTTCGGTTGGGATTTCAAATGTCACAACACCCATATAACCGGGAGCAACTTCATATTTATCAAACGAAATCACAAGCTTTTGATCATTTGTTATATAGAAGTTTTGGTCAGGCTTGATCGTCGTAAAGCCTTCACCATATTCATTGTCGGTAAAATAAGAGATCATTTCATCCGCCGCCATCTGCCGTTCCATCTCATCTGCGATATAGGTGTTAATCGCCGCGATATACGAATCATCTTTGAAAAGGCTAGGTAACGTTATCAAGACATTATCGACTTTATCAATTGTATCATATCGCATTGTTGTCGATGAAGAAGCGACTGTATTCACTTGATAGCGCATGATTGAAAGGATCCGGTCATTATCCGTCATCACTTCATAGCCTGCATCTACACCGAGATGTCCGCCGCCTAGTTCCTTCAGTTCGGCAATCTCCTTCTCGAATTGCTCAAATAGCTCCTTGTTCTCTTTCACATACTTTTCATTCAAAGCTGCCTGTAATTCTTCGTTCTCCAATCCAGTTATGATAGGTGTGTAGACATCGGCCTGATAAGTACCTTCATCGACTTTCAATTGTTGTACAGTGAACACTTCAACAATTGAACCTAAAAGAGGTACATTCACCATTGATTTAGCGAAAGCTGGACTAACATTGATGCTGCCAATGAAAAGTGCCGCGGCTGCCACAGCTCCAATTATGATATTCCTAGAAACAGGGCGTTTCTTTCTTTGTTTCATTTTCGCTTCATGTATGGAAGCTCTCACAACTCGATCCAACTCTTCGGGAATCTCGATGTTCTCATAATCATTCTTCAACTTATCCATTTTACTCATACGTTTGCTCCTCTCCCATCTCAACACGCAATTTCCGCAAAGCTGTATACAGCCTTGTCTTCACCGTATTGAGGTTATCTCCAGTTATTTCGGCAATTTCATCGAGTTTCAGATCCTCGAAAAATCGCAGGATGATAATTGTTTTATAAGTCGGTGGAAGCTGATCGACCGCATCCTGTAAATCTAAATCGCTCATTTCATTTTCTGAAGTTGGTAAATGACTTTCCAAAACATCGTCTTCCATAATGGACACCCGCTGATGTTTTCGAATGAAATCAATAGAAGTATTGACGACAATCCGGTATAGCCATGTCTTCAAATAGTTCACTTCATCCAGCCGGTCAATGGATAGAAGTGCTTTGTAAATCGCTTCCTGCACAATATCAAGAGCATTCTCTTTGTTTTTCACGTAACTGAACGCGAGCCGATAATATATGTGCTGATTTTCTACAATGTATTTTTCAACCAATTCGAATTTCTCATCTCTTGTCATGACAATCGGGTCACCTTCTCTAAAAATAACGTATCGCGATCACGTCTCATTAGTATGGACGGCTGATGCAGTAAAATAGTTTTCCAAGCATATGTTATAATTTTAGCAATATAACGTAAGGGAACGTGTTGCAAATGAACAACCAACCATTCGTCGCCTCTTGGAGTGGCGGGAAGGACTCGGCGTTGGCGTATTATCGCGCACTTCAAGCAGGCGGAGTCGCTAAGCGGATTTGGACGATGTTTGAAGAGGATAAAGAACGTTCGAAATCACATGCTTTGCCATTGGAAATTATTCGGGCGCAGGCGAACAGCCTCGGTATTCCTTTGATGATCCATGGTGCCGACTGGAACAGCTACGAGGAACAATTTTTAGATGCAATGAAAGAATGCGTAGATGCGGGCATCGCTGATGGGGTTTTTGGGGATATCGACCTCGAAGATCATTTGACATGGGTTCAAACAGCATGTACAAAAGTCGGAATGAATGCAGTTCACCCCCTATGGATGGAGCCTCGCCGTCAATTATTGGAGGAGTTCGTGCATTCAGGTTTTGAAGCATACATTGTTGTAGTGAATACAACCATGATGCCTGCAGAATTCATAGGGCGTGAATTCACGATTGAATTGATGGATGAACTCGAGTCGCTCAGCATTGATTCGTGTGGGGAGTCGGGGGAATTCCATACCGTTGTCGTCGATGGACCGATTTTCAAAAAACGTGTACCTATAGAGTTCAAAGGGCAGCATGAGCGTGATGGATATGTATTCTTAGACGTGGGGTTGGAAACAAACATGCTAACTCAGTGAGTTAGCACATTTTTGACAATTTGGTGTAAGTTGGAATTTCCCTGTTGATATATATCTGTAATTTATTTATAATGTAAAGGTTGCTTGGAAAAAGCTCATGTATGAAAAAGTATACATGCCAATTTGGCTAACATAGATAGAAACTTAACAGTAAAGGGTGTCAGGGAAAGAGAATGAATGAACGAATGACGGAATCGAAAATCGTCGCTGTAATCGAATCGGCCATCCGTGCAGTTAACATGGATGTGGAGCTCAAGCAGGAAAGCACGGGCGTCAATATGATGTATGATTTCATCAAGGATGAAGTCATTGTCGACATTGACCGTGTACAAAAAGCTTGGCAAGAACTCCCCGAATCGATGCCACTGGAAACGTATCTTCGTGTATTGACCATCCACGAGTTGGGGCATGCAATGGATCGTAAAGCATTGCTTGACTCACTCGACCGCACAAAGGAAATCATTCTCATGAAAAAACAGGCCGCCGCTGAAAAACGTTCTACGGATCTGCCGTTGATGACGGCGCTGATTGAAGAGCATGAAACAGACATTGCTTTCGAGGAAACCGCATGGGCAAATGCTGAAATATTGAACAGCTTTTTCGAAATCATTGATGGAGTCAGTTTTGATAAAGTGAAGGCTCATAGCCTTTCGACGTATCGAGTCGCATATGAGGCAGATTTGAAAATTTATAATGGGTTTATACACAGGCAAGAAGAATTAATGTCTGTATAATATGCAAGAAACCGCCAGTCTGGGAAATCTAACCCGTTCAGTTGATTGGTTCAAAAAAGAAAAAATGTTTTAAATAACACGATATAAGTTACAAATAGCATCGTTAATCGCGGTGCTATTTTATATGTGGAATAGCTGTCTATTTTGTTATTTAATTTTCAATTTGTATTATTTTACTGAACAGGTTACGTTTATGTGGAGAGGTCTTTCTTGTGTACTTATTTTCGAAATATAATTAACGGAATATTGGATTAGGTTTAGTGTGCGGCTTATAATTATTGTGTTGTGAAGGAAGTGAGGAGGATAGCGTGGAGCATGGTATAGGCATTATGATTATTAGAAAACTGCTAACCACATTTGTTGCCACCATTACTTTTTCAGGGTTGATGGTGTATGGCATGATTTTTAATTATGATCAGTTTGAATATAACAAAGGGAATTCTTTTCTGGGGTGGCTGTTGGTATATTGTATATATGTGGGAGTCGTTATTTTACTGTACGGGAACGTTGTGTCGCTAATTTTGGATGCCGTGCAACGGAAATGGTTTTTGAAAAAAGATTGGTTAACAATACTCATTTTAGGCGCTTTTGGATTGGTAAACGGATTATTTTTTCAAGAAAGTACGTTAATGTGGTTCGGTATGGTTGTGGCTATCCTGTACGGGGTGATTGATAAATGGCTCTACAAAAGACAAAGTAAAGGGAAAAGTTTAAAAATGTTTGTACTAATGCCTATGTCTTTTATTTTTCTGTCGTGGTTATTTTTCCAATGGACATCGCCACCTCAACCTCCTTTCACAAAAGAAGATGCGATAACCACTGCAACTGCTGGAGTAGGGACTCTCATCGATTATTTTCCGAAAGAAGTTGGGTTGAAAGAAGAAACAATTGACGGGTATAAAGTTGTGAGAGAAACGAGTGTAAAAGAAATAGGGAAAGAAAAATATATCGTGACGTTCAAAGAGGATTGGCAAATAGGAAATACGAAGAGTGCTTGGCAAATGTCCTATGTTGTTAAACGAGAAACATCAACGTTGTATGAGTATGAAGGTGTTGAACCTTCATACTATAAAAATAAATAAAATGAGTACCTGTGAGTTGCAAGACTTATTACTATCGTTTTAACAAAGAGTTGCCAACAAACATTGTGTATTTTGGGTTGAATAAATATCATCTAACAATAATTAGTATAAGTCGTTTATTTTATCTTTCCCCCATTAAAAGACCGCTAATTCATATGTGAATTAGCGGTCTATTTCGTGCTTTAATTTGTATTTTGCACCTCTCAATTGAACGGGTTGCTGAGAGAGGCGGTTTTTTCACCATTTTAATTGTAAATAACCCGCTTCCCTCAACTCCCGTTCCAAAAATGGCTTCACGTTCAGCAAATCACGGAATCCTTCGTACTTGGCGATACCTTCAGCCGTCGGTTTTTTACCGGTCTTATACGCGCGGATCAAAATATTTTTCGGTGTATGCTCCATATCAATGAATTCAAGAAGCTGAGCGTCATATCCGACGAGTGACAGGATTTCAGCGCGGATGGAGTCGGTGGCAAGGGCCGAGAAGCGTTCTTTGATTAACCCATGCTGGAGCATCACTTCAAGAGCAGGTGATTGGACTTGCGAGAACAGTTCATGCTGACAGCAAGGGACGCTCAAAATAACTTCCGCTCCCCATTTGACAGCGCGTGCCAATGCCATATCCGTTGCAACATCGCAAGCATGTAAAGTGACGACCATGTCTACGGACGTTTCCTCGTTGTAATCGTTAATATCACCGACGAGGAACTCCAACTGTTCATAGCCAAGATCCATCGCAATCAAATTGCATTCTTCAATGACTTCCTTTTTCAGGTCAAGCCCAGTCACTCTGATATCCAACCCTTTTTCGATGTGTAAATAATGATAGAGGGCAAACGTCAAATAGGATTTGCCGGAACCGAAGTCCAAAATACGGACGGGACGATCTTTTGGCAAATGAGTGAGTGCGTCATCGATGAACTCGACAAAGCGGTTGATTTGCCGGAACTTGTCGTATTTTTGCTTTTTCACCTTTCCTTCGGGAGATTGCACGCCAAGACGGACTAGAAAAGGGTAAAGAGTTTCATCGTCCAAAAGATAGTTCTTTTTCCGGTTATGCGAAAAGTCGACTTTTTTCGTCACTGCCGCCTTTTCACCTTTCCAGGAAACTTTGAATTTTTTCGTCAGCTGGATATGGACTTTCTCATCCGTGAATTCCGCATGCATCTGCTTGAATTGCTCCAAAAGTTGATGGAGGGTTGTCTGGATGTCTGAGATTTTTATATTTTCATGTTTTAAAATTCGTTCATAGTGATATTCAAATTGAATATGGACTTCTTTTTTAATTTCCACCGGCTTTAGTTTCACTTTCTGCAAGCCGGTCGATTTGTAACGGGGCTGACTGATCGTTCCTTGGATGAATGATCCTTCCTGAATCCGGCGGACGATTTCATTGACTAGTTCTTCAAATTGCATAATGATGGACCTCTTTTCGGGCGAGTATGTATGTATAAGAATATCAAAAGGGATTAGCGTTTGCTAATCCCGTGAAGTGAACTGCCGTTTATGCGTCGTTTATCGCGTTTATGCGTATTTGGTACGATTTATGCGTGAATAAATAGATTTAAGAGCTTTTGGAACACTTTATGCGTAATTACGCGTTCAAGTTTTATTTAAATGTGAATCCGCGCTTCCCCAAGAATTCTTTCATATACGTCCGTCTAGGTTCGGCGAGGAAGTCGGCCATTTGCACAGACCATGCCGTATCCTTTTGGTTCGACCCGCGATTGAGGTAATAGTCGTGCATTGTTTGATCATAGGCAGGCAGAATCTTGGCATACTTGTCCGCATCATAGCTGTTCTCATGGATGATCGCTTCGACCGGCAATCTCGGTTTCACTTCGTTCGCTTCGTCAGGAACGCCGATGGACATGGCGAACATTGGCGCGACGCCATCCGGGAGTCCTAGTAGCTCGCTTATTTCCTCAGGGGCATTGCGAATGCCCCCGATATAGCAAATGCCATATCCTTTTGATTCTGCAGCGATGGCTACGTTTTGGGCGAAGAGTGCTACATCGATGGAGCCGACAAGCACGTTTTCTGCGTGGGAATAATCGATTTCCTTGCCATGCATAGCAGCGGCTTTTGCTAATCGGCAATAATCTGCACAGAAAATTAACACCGCTCCGGCGGATAGAAACTGCCTTTTATTCTTTGAAAGCTCAGCTAGCTGTTCCCGTTTTTCCTGATCGGTGACATGGATGACGGAATAGGCTTGGACAAAATGGGAGCTTGCCGCATGTTGGCCTACGTGGACCAGTTCCTGGACGTCTTCCTTTGAAAGAGGAATGTCCTTGTATTTTCGTACGGATGCGTGTGATGTCAATAAATCGATGATCATATCTATACCTCCAGAATATTTCGTTATTCTATATTGCGTGAATATGTTCATGTTACACTACTCATAACGCTTAGAAAAGGGGTGTCCGCATGGATTGGTTTGAAGGTATATCATTGACGACGACTTTGCTTGTCCTTATTTTAGTCGTCATTCCCATTTCGATCGCTATCTATCTTTATTTTTATGACAAACGCCAGAAGCAGCATTCTGTTCTCCGGAACTATCCGGTACTCGGACGGATGCGTTATGTGCTTGAAAAGACGGGACCGGAGCTGCGTCAGTATTTGTTCAATGCAGACCATGAAGGAAAGCCTTTCAATCGGGAAGAATATTTGCATATGGTGCTGCCGGGGAAGTATTTGAACAGTATTATCGGCTTCGGATCGAAACGTAACTTTGAAGAAGCAGGCTATTACATCCGCAATGCGCTGTTCACGAAGCAGAACGAAGAAATGCGTGTTGATAATGAAGAATTGATCCATACGATGCGCTACCGTGTCGATGAAGACAATCTCTTCTCGCGGAAGGAGCATCGGGAGGAAATTCCCGCACTGCCTTGGCTTCTGCCTGAAGAGGATGCGATTGTCATCGGGCCGAACTGCGAGCATCCTTTCCACGTCCGGAGCTTGCTTGGCCAATCCGGCATGAGTTATGGGGCACTCGGTGAAAATGCGATTACCGCTTTGTCTAAGGGAATCGGCATGGCTAAAGAAGCGTGGATGAACACAGGTGAAGGCGGATTGTCCCCGCACCACCTAGCGGGAGACGCCCATATCATCGCGCAAATCGGCTCGGGACTATTCGGTTTCCGCACGGAGGAAGGGGAGTTCAGCTGGGAGCGTCTCCGTGAAAAGGCGGAAATTGAGCAAGTAAAAGCTTTTGAAATCAAGATGGCGCAAGGCGCTAAAATGCGGGGCGGCCATGTCGAAGGGGAAAAAGTGACAGAGGAGATAGCGAAAATCCGGAATGTAGTTCCGTATACAACAATCAACAGCCCGAACCGTTTTCGTCAGTTCTCCGACTACCCGACATTGTTTGACTTCATCGAACAGATCAGGGACCGTGGCGGCAAGCCTGTCGGAATTAAAATCGTCATTGGGGGCAAGGAAGACGCAGAAGAGCTGGCGTCGTTCATGCATGAAACAGGCAAAGGTCCGGATTTCATCTCTTTGGATGGAGCGGAAGGTGGATCCGGAGCGACGTATCAAGATTTGGCAGACAGTGTAGGATTGCCGCTCAAATCGGCACTCATCTTATTGGATGACGCCTTGCGGAAATATGATGTGCGCGACCAAGTGAAGATCATTGCTTCCGGAAAAATCACCACTCCTGACAAAGCGGCGATTGCATTGGCGATGGGGGCTGATCTTGTCCAAATTGCCCGTGGTTTCATGATTTCGGTAGGATGCATCATGGCCGAGCGATGCCACACGAATGAGTGTCCGGCGGGTGTGGCAACGACTGATAAAAATTTACAAAGAGGGTTGGTTGTTGACGAGAAGAAATTCCGTGTCACGAATTATATATTGACGATGCGTGAAGGGTTGTTTCGGATCGCAGCTGCCGCTGGGATTGATTCTCCGACAAAGTTCGAGCGCAATCACGTTGTTTACAAGGATGAAAGAGGACGTGTTTTCCCTGTTGAATAAAGATATTAAGCCGTTCTGCCTATCCGGTGGAACGGCTTTTTTTGAAGTAAAATACCTAAGACACCTTCTGAATTTTGTGATAATATGTAAATAACTAAAGTTTTATAGAAAGGGGTTAGATGGATGTCTTTGTTGAGGAAAACGGTTGGCGAGGTCGTAAGGGATTGGGCGAAAGCGTTGCCGGAGCAAGAGGCCTATGTGTATCCGGAGCATGGGATCAGAAGAACATATGATGAGTTTAATAGAGAGACAGATGAGCTCGCGAAGGCATTCATCGGGATGGGGATCGAGCGTGGGGAGCATATCGCCATTTGGTCCGATAACAAGCCGCAATGGTTGCTAAGTCAGTTTGCCACTGGAAAGATGGGGGCTGTCCTCGTTACGGTGAATACGAACTATCAGGCGAACGAGCTCGAATATTTGCTGAAGCAATCGGATGCGACAACATTGATTTTGGCTGAAGGATACAAAGGGACGTGTTATATCGACATTATCCGTTCCGTTTGTCCTGAACTGCTGGATAGCGAAGGCGGTATCGTAACCAGTGTCAAGCTTCCTAAACTTAAAAGAATCATACTCATGTCGGATCGCGAGGAATCCGGTATTTATAAATGGTCGGAATTCCTTGCTCATGCGCAAGGAATCACAGATGAAGAATTAGAAGAGCGGGAAAAGACGTTGTCGCCCGACGATGTCATTAACATTCAATATACGTCCGGCACGACAGGGTTTCCGAAAGGCGTCATGTTGACGCACCACAATATTGTTAACAATGGAAAGATCATCGGGGATTTCATGAAGTTGACGGAGAAAGATAGACTCTGCATTCCAGTACCTTTCTTCCATTGTTTCGGAGCGGTTTTGAGCAATTTGGCTGCGGTTACCCATGGTTCGACAATGGTCATCCTCGAGCAGTTCGACCCTCTTCGCGTATTGGAAGCAGTTCAGGAGGAAAAATGTACGGCACTTAACGGAGTGCCGACAATGTTCATATCGGAATTGAACCATCCTGAATTCAAGAATTTCGATACGTCGACATTACGAACGGGCATCATGGCGGGCTCAACTTGCCCAATTGAAGTGATGAAGAAAGTGATTCACGACATGGGAGCGGATGAAATTACGATTTGTTACGGACAGACAGAAGCTTCGCCGGTCATTACACAGACACAAACCGATGATCCAATCGAAAAACGCGTATCCACTGTCGGCAAGCCGCATCCGTTTGTCGAAGTGAAAATTATTGATCCGGTTACAGGTGACGAGATGCCGGTCGGTAGTCCCGGTGAACTGTGCACTCGCGGTTATCATGTTATGAAAGGCTATTATAATAATGAAGAAGCGACGCGCGAGGCGATCGATGAGGATGGCTGGCTCCGTACAGGAGATATCGCTGTCATGGATGAGGCTGGTTACATTGACATTACAGGACGAATAAAAGACGTTATTATCCGCGGTGGAGAAAACATCTATCCGCGTGAAGTGGAAGAGTTCCTTTATAGGCATCCAGGTATTTCAGACGTTCAAATTGTCGGGGTGCCGGACCCGAAATACGGTGAGGAATTGATGGCGTGGATCATTCCGAAAAAGGGAGCCCACATTGATGAGGAAGCTGTTCGTTCATTTTGCCAAGGCAATATTTCGCACCATAAAATTCCGAAGTACATTAAGTTCATTGATGAATATCCAATGACTGCATCGGGAAAAATCCAGAAATTCAAACTGCGTGAAATGTCGATTGACGAAGCATATAGTCACCAAACATAAAAAAACCCTACCATGAAACAGGCGAAGGAATGAATTCTTCGCCTTTTTATTTAGTTCTTGCGTGTATTTGTTTGAATGAACTTGTGAATTCAGTCATATAAAGTTGTTTCGAGTGATCCATCAGCGTGGTAAACGGCTAGAATTCCGTTTTGGTCATTTACATACGGTTTGGCTTTCTCCAGTAGGTCATCCTTTGTCTCCTACTTGAAAATTGCCCGTTCACCGTCTTCTTTCATTAGAATCCAATCTTCGTCACGTGCTTTCGCTTCATATTTCGTGCGGTCGGCACTGTCCCCATGCACGTATTCCCTTGCTTTTGCTGTAGCGATGGATATCGCTTTACCTTCATCGTTCCCTTCGCGAAGTAACGCATTCGCTATTTCAATTGCCTTATTCCTGACGTCTGGTTCCAGGTTCTTAAAAGAATCAGGATAATCACTTGTAGTCCAAGGCATTGGAAATCGCCTCCTTATGTTGACGATTCCCTTTTTCAATTTGCTTAAACGCCATTTATGAGGATTTCGTCCAAATGAATCGGCTGTGTTGTCGAAATATGTGCATTTCCCGGGAAATGTGTAAGAAGTGATGGGGGGGCTGTCATAAATTGGTGGAAATGATAATTTTAAAAATACGCATTTACTAATTGAAAAAATGCTATTATAAAAAGAAATAGAATATAGAAACAGGAGTGAGAATATGTCTAGTGATTTCTATCAACTGATTGCCATTGTTGTGTATATGGTGGCGATGCTATTCATCGGCTGGTATGCTTTCAGGAAAACGACAAATCTTAACGATTACATGCTCGGTGGCCGTTCACTGGGACCTGCCGTTACAGCGCTGAGCGCCGGTGCGGCAGATATGTCAGGTTGGCTGCTCATGGGGCTCCCGGGGGCAATTTATGCTGTAGGACTAACGGAAGCATGGATTGCCATCGGTTTGACGGTGGGCGCGTATTTAAACTGGCTTCTCGTTGCGCCAAGACTTCGTGTGTATACGCAAGTATCTAGCGACTCGATTACAA
This sequence comes from Sporosarcina luteola, assembly GCF_023715245.1. GTDB lineage: Bacteria > Bacillota > Bacilli > Bacillales_A > Planococcaceae > Sporosarcina > Sporosarcina luteola_C. The sequence goes on along the minus strand of NZ_JAMBNV010000002.1, from coordinate 80,504 downwards.
TTCCGAGCTATTTGGAAAGTCGGCTGAAAGACAAGTCGCGACTACTTCGGATTGCGTCAGGTATTATCATCCTTGTATTCTTTACATTCTATGTTTCTTCAGGCATGGTTGCCGGCGGAAAGTTTTTCATGAGTTCATTCGGACTCGATTATCATTCCGGAATGCTGATTGTTTCCGCTGTCGTTGTCGCGTATACGCTATTCGGAGGATTCTTGGCCGTCAGCTATACCGATTTCGTACAAGGTCTCACGATGTTCTTCGCATTACTATTAGTTCCAATAATCGGTTTGACATTGACAGGCGGTTTTGCTGAAACCGCTGCAAGTATCAGAGAAGTGGATCCTGCCAGACTTAGCCTTATCAAAGGGGCAACTGTTGCAGGAGTCATATCTTCTGTTGCTTGGGGGCTCGGCTATTTCGGACAGCCGCACATTATCGTCCGTTTCATGGCAATCAAATCTGTCAAGGAGACGAAAAGTGCACGTCGGATTGGAATTGGTTGGATGGCGTTGAGCTTGTTCGGTGCAATCGCTACCGCGCTGGTGGGAATTGCTTATTTCCAGCAAAATGCTGGTGCCGAATTGGTCGATGAGGAAACGGTGTTCATCGCACTAGGGCAGATCATTTTCCACCCATTCATTGCAGGAATCATGCTTGCGGCGGTGCTTGCTGCTATTATGAGTACGATTTCTTCACAATTGATCGTCACCTCTTCTGCGCTTATCGAAGACTTGTATAAGGCGATCATCAAGTCGGATGCGACAGATAAACGATATGTCTTCCTCGGAAGGATGGCGGTTCTTGTCGTTTCATTAGTCGCGATGGCGCTCGCTTGGCCGAACAATGAATCGATCTTGAAACTTGTATCATTTGCATGGGCGGGCTTCGGCGGAGCATTCGGACCGATTATCTTGTTATCCCTTTATTGGCGCAAACTGACGGCAACTGGCGCATTATGGGGAATGATTGCAGGTGCGATCACTGTCGGTATTTGGGGTACAATCGATGCGTTGTCTGATGCACTTTATGAAATCGTGCCGGGCTTCCTGATCTGCCTAGTCGTAACGTATTTCGTCAGCTTGCTGACGTATCGTCCAAACGCGGAAATCGATAAGGAATTCTACGATGCGACAGTTTTATTAAAAAAAGAACGATAATGGAAACGACCTCCAGTGCACGAGCGGAGGTCGTTTTTTGATGGATATGGTAATCTATTCATAAGAGGGGGATGGATTGGATGAAACTGGACCATGTTGTTTATTTCACATCAAAAAGCCCTGAAGAAGTCGTCGAGGACCAAAGGAAAGCAGGAAGACAGGCGATTGTCGGTGGAAAGCATGAAAAATGGGGGACGCAGAACGCATTGCTGTATGTGAAGAATGCGTATGTGGAATGGTTATCCGTAGAACGCCCCGAGGTTGCAGAGCAAGTTGATCATCCATTGACTCGTCTACTGCTTCATGATTTGAAGGAAAAGGATGGATGGGGTACGTTATGTTTATCCGTAACCGATATTGAGCAATTTAATGAGGATATTACAAACAAAGGGTTTGCGACTTCCGGCGTGTTGGATGCAGAGCGTCGGACTGCGAGTGGAGAGCTGAAGAAATGGAAAATGCTTTTTGTCGATCAGCCAGTTTCCGATGAGTTGCCTTATCCTTTTTTCATTGAATGGGAAACACCTGAGGAAATACGTTTCGAGCAGTTGCGATCGGAGGGGGCATTGACTTCGGATAATGAAAAATTAGAGATCCGTGAGTGCGTTTTCGCGGTAGAAGATCCGCTCCGGGATACGGGTGAATGGGCAATCCTCCTATCACAAAAGGTCGGGGACTTGAACGATATTATGATCGGGGATGTCCGGCTTCGGTTCATCGAACAAGAAACCGGAAAGAATAGATTGCAGGAAGTCGTAATTCGGTAGATGGTAGGAAAGGGGTTTGCTTATGGAGATTTTAGTGGAATATGCAGTTCTTGTCGGCGTGCAGGAACAGAATAATGAGCATTTTGATTATGAGATGGAAGAGTTGCAGAATTTGGCGGAGGCTATCGATGTGCAAGTCGTCGGTACGGTAACGCAAAATTTGGAGCGAAGGCACCCGACCACGTATGTCGGAAAAGGGAAGATCGCAGAAATTAAGCGGTTTTACGAGGAGACGGATGCGAATCTGATCATTTTCAATGATGAGCTTTCCCCGTCCCAAATCCGTAACTTGGAACAGGAGCTGGAAGTGAAGGTCATTGACCGGACGATGCTCATCCTCGATATATTTGCGAGACGGGCACGGACGCATGAAGCGAGGATGCAAGTCGAGTTGGCCCAACTTCAATATACGCTTCCACGGCTCGTCGGTTTGCGTGCGTCTTTGAGCAGGCAAGGGGGCGGAACGGGTGGCGGCTTCCAGAACAAAGGGGCCGGGGAGACAAAGCTTGAGCTTGACCGTCGGAAAATCGAAGACCAGATTGCGAAGCTTCGGAAGGATCTAGAGCATGTACGCGATCGGCGTGATACACAGCGGAAGCAACGGAAGAAAAGCGGCATCCCTGTCGTATCGATCGTCGGATATACGAATGCTGGCAAATCGACATTGATGAATGGGATGCTGCAAAAAATGGACGAGGATCATACGAAGCAAGTGTATGAGGAGAATATGCTCTTCGCGACGCTTGACACGTCTGTCCGGCATTTGAAGTTTGCCGACAATAAGGAATTCCTCCTGACGGATACAGTCGGCTTCGTATCCAAGTTGCCCCATCACTTGATCAAAGCTTTCCGCTCCACGTTGGAAGAAGCGCGCGGGGCCGATCTCCTCCTGCATGTCGTTGACGTTTCAAATCCGGAATACCGTTACATGATGGAAGTGACGAATGAGACGCTGCATGACGTCGGCGTTGAAAATATTACGACCATCAACGTCTACAATAAAGCTGACCTTGCAGGGGTCCCTTATCCAAGAGAGACCGCAGATAGCGCTTGGATTTCAGCAAAAGAAGCGGAAAGCCTGGATGAATTGCTTGAATTAATTAAGAAAAAGATCTTTGAACAATACATCACGTGCAAGCTGCTCGTTCCGTTCGATCGTGGAGATATCGTTTCCTATTTGAATGACAAGGCGAATGTGAAGAAGACGGAGTACGAGGAAGAGGGTACGTTGATGACCGTCGAAATGGATGGTTCGGAGAGAATCAAGTTCGAGGAGTTCATTATTAGTCATTAACGAAAAGCTGAAGGCGCCTGCCGCCGCTGCTCGTAACGCTGCGCTTGTACTCGCAAAAGCCGTTCTTCGTGACGGCTTTAGCTGGACAAATATAACGAAAAAACCGTACCGTGTGACTCGAAAGTCACCGGTACGGTTTTTATCTATAAAGAGAAAGGGGGGTGGGATAGTAGTAGTATCCCCCGGTTCTCAAAATGTTAAACCTCTTGGAATTGAATATTATGGAGGCGGGCAAAAATACCGCCTTTTCTTACTAACTCATCGTATTTTCCGTCTTCCGCAATTCCGTCCTCCGTCACGACAATGACTCTGTCCGCATCCCGGATTGTCGCCAATCGATGCGCAATGACAAGGGTTGTCCGATTTTCAGCAAGTTCATTCAACGATTGCTGGATGATGCGTTCCGTTTCCGTATCGAGGGCTGACGTAGCTTCATCCAAAATGAGAATTGGAGGATTCTTCAAGAACATCCGTGCAATCGCGAGCCGTTGCTTCTGGCCTCCGGATAATTTCAATCCGCGTTCACCGATTTGCGTTTCGTAGCCGTTCGGAAGCGAGGCGATGAACTCTTCTAAATGCGCCTTTTTAGCGGCTGCAAATACTTCTTCGTCCGATGCATCCAAATTTCCGTACGCGATGTTTTCCTTGATCGTCCCTGTGAATAAAAAGACGTCTTGCTGCACAATTCCGATTTGTGAACGCAACGACTGCTGCGTCATGTTCCGGATATCGATACCATCGATTGAAATCGCTCCGGAATCGACATCATAAAACCGTGGGATAAGGGAGCAGATTGTTGTTTTCCCCGCACCCGATGGACCGACGAAAGCAATCGTCTCACCGGATTTGATTGATAAATCAATACCTTTCAATACGTATTTATTATCATCGTATTGAAAATGGACATCGTCGAACAGAATATCACCGTGTAAGTGGCTGACTGACTTCGCCCCGTCACGATCTTTGATTTCCGGCTCCTGTTCAATCAAATCAAGGAACCTGCGGAATCCAGCCATCCCTTTCGGATACAGCTCCAGCAAGGCACTGATTTTATCGACAGGCTTGATAAGAATATTGACGAACAGAATGAATGCGACAAGATCCCCTATTGACAGTCGCTCATTGAAAGTGAACCATGCACCGACAACGAGGACGATCAATGTTACAAGCCTTGTCATCATAAACATGCTCGAATGCGTCCATGCCATGACGTTATAGGCGACGAGCTTAGCTAGCCTAAAGCTGCCATTGTCTTTTTTGAATCGCGAAATTTCGAATTCTTCGTTCGTGAACGATTTGACGACCCGCGCACCAGACACCGAATCCTCGACGCGTGCGTTGACATCCGCGATCTTCCCGTACATATTCTGCCACGCAGCATTCATTTTAATATTACAGAATGTCACGAGCACAACGAGGAGGGGCACCATGCAGATTGCGATGATGGCCAACTCGGGATTAATGTTAAACATGAGAATGAATGCCCCGATGATCGTCATGACCGCAATGAAAGCATCCTCAGGCCCGTGATGGGCGAGCTCTCCAATATCAAACAGGTCATTCGTAATCCGGCTCATCACATGTCCCGTTTTTGTGTTATCGAAGAAACGGAAAGACTGCCGGTGGACATGATTGAACAGTTGCTGTCTCATATCCGTCTCAATGTTGATGCCGAGCTTATGTCCTAAATAACTGACGATATATTGGAGGAATGTGCTTACTAGGTAGACGATCAGTAGCAGGATGCTCGTCGTAACGATCATCCCCCAATCTCCGGAAGGCAGGAGCTTGTCGATAAACCATTGGACAGCCATCGGAAATGCCAACTCTAGCAGAGCAACGAATATGGCGCTTGAAAAGTCGATGATGAAAAGCCTTTTATGCGGCTTATAATAAGATGCGAATTTTTTGAGCATAGTATGATGTCCTTTCTGTCATTCCCAGTCATTATAGCGGATTTCATTCAAAAGGGACATTAAAACATGAGGATTCAAAATAGCTGCAGCGAGTGAGAAAAGGCACAGAGGATTCCTGTAGTAGGAAAGATTCAAATTATAGGAATTGCATTAAATGATGGAACCCTTTTCCTTTTATACCGTATGATTAGATGTGACATAAAGAGAAACAAAGAGAGGAAGCGAGACAAATGAAAAAATGGTTAAAGGGTCTTGGTGTCGGTGTGCTAGCACTTGGATTGGCGGCTTGCGGATCTGCGGCAGAGCCAAAAAAGGATGCAGGAACCGGTGAAAAAGTCGAGCTTGAAAATAAAAGTGAGATGACGGCGCAAGAAGTATATAGCAAAGCGATGGAAGTATCGGCAGAGCAAAAGAGCATGCATGCTGTAATGGATATCGATCAAAAGATTTCGATGCCAAGTCAAGAGGTTGAAATGGATTCGAAAATTAAAATGGACATGGACATCATCGTCGAACCTATGGCAATGCACCAAAACATGAAGATGGATATGGGCGAGATGGGCAAAATGGATATGGAGCTGTACATGAGTGAGTCAGGTTTCTTCATGAATGATCCTGAGTCTGGTCAATGGATTAAGATGCCTAAGGATATGTATGATGAAATGATGGCGCAAATGGGCGGCGAAACAGATCCAACATTGGATATGAAAATGTTCAATGAATTCAAGGATGATTTTAAGTTCGAACAGACTGATGATGAGTACATCTTGACGCTCGCTGCTTCCGGCGATAAGTTCAGTGGCCTGATGAAAGAATTGATGGGATCGTCTCTTCCAGCAGATATGACTGAGGAAGAATCTGAGCTACTTGAAAATATAGATGTGAAAAGCTTGGAAGTTATCCTGTACATTGACAAGGAAACGTTCTATACGAATGCGTTCGATCTGGACATGGATATGACGATGAAAATCGAAGAGGAAGAAATGCGCATCGTTCAAAAGATGAAATCCGTCATTACGAAAATTAATGAGATCGATGAAATTGTCGTTCCTCAAGAAGTGATTGACGAAGCGGTTGATTTGGAAGAATTGATGCAACAAGGACAAGATCAAGAGTAATAACACGCAAGCGGTCATGAACAGTTGGATTCAACTGTTCATGACCGCTTTTTTTGATGCGAACAACTGACTATCATCTTGTAATCTCACAACTGATAATCATTTTCAATTATCATTTGACTCTTTATTCACAACTGCTATAATTGGGTTAGTGGCTAACTGATAATCGTTTTCACTAGTGAGATTCTCAGTTAGATCGCTAATATTCGATATCGGAGCTCTTTCTTCATGAAGAAACGTTATTTGTTCATTGCACTACTTATACTCTCATTCCTGTCGTTATTCGTTGGAGTGAGCTCGATTAAACCGTTGGACCTCCTCGATTTCAAATCGGAGGAGACTGAAATTTTCCTCATCAGCCGCGTGCCTAGACTTGTAGCGATTCTACTCGCCGGGGCAGGGATGAGCATTGCGGGTCTGATCATGCAGCAACTAAGCCGGAATAAATTCGTGTCGCCAACGACCGCAGGGACACTCGATGCCACCCGGTTAGGCATTTTAGTCTCAATGTTATTGTTCACCAATGCATCAACGATCGAGAAGATGATTGTCGCGTTTGCGTTCGCGCTTGCGGGCACATTGCTATTCATGCAGATTCTTGATCGGATCAAGTTCAAGGATGCGATTTTCATTCCGCTCGTCGGGCTGATGTTCGGAAACATCCTATCATCTATCACAACATTCTTCGCTTATAAGTCGAACGTAATCCAAAACATGTCGGCGTGGCTGCAAGGTGACTTCTCGATGATCATGAAAGGGCGGTACGAACTTCTTTACATAAGCATCCCTGTGCTGATCATCACGTACTTGTACGCCAACCGGTTCACGGTGGCGGGAATGGGTGAGGATTTTTCGAGAAACTTGGGTCTTGCGTATAAGCGGATTGTCAATATCGGTCTTATCTTGGTTGCACTCGTTACGACAACGGTCATTTTGACGGTCGGGATGATTCCGTTTCTCGGTTTGATTATCCCAAATATCGTATCGATCTTCCATGGGGATCATTTGAAGAAGACTTTGCCGCACACTGCTTTGTTAGGTGCAATCTTCCTTCTGATTTGTGATATTTTAGGCAGGGTTCTCATTTACCCTTATGAAATTTCCATCAGTCTGATGGTCGGAGTCATTGGAAGCGGTATCTTCCTCTACTTGCTGTTTAGGAGGAAGGCATATGCGTAATTCTACGAAATTGATCATCTTGTCAGTGTTTGCCGCTGTGTTCTGTGCCTTGTATTTATTCCAAGGGTTAAATGGCAGTTTTGACTATGCGCTTCCCCGTCGCGGCATCAAAGTGATTGCGATGGCGTTGACTGGCGTGGCAATCGCGTATTCGACGGTCATCTTCCAGACAATTACACATAATCGGATCTTGACCCCAAGTATAATGGGATTGGATTCCTTGTATTTATTGCTCCAGACGGTCGTCATCTTCTTTCTGGGCTCAAACCATATTACAATCGTCAACAAGCATGTGAATTTCATTTTATCCGTTTCGACGATGGTTGTTTTCGCGCTCATTTTGTACCGCTTCCTCTTCAAAAGGGGCGGGCAGCCGATTTACTTCCTATTGCTAGTCGGAATTATCGTCGGCACATTTTTCGGAAGCATATCAACATTTCTTCAAGTGCTGATTGATCCGAATGAATTTATGCGGGTGCAGGACAAAATGTTCGCGAGCTTCAACAATGTGAGCGGGGAACTGGTTTGGTGGGCGCTTGGAATCGTTATTCTTACGTTCATCATCGGCTGGAAATCATTCAATGATCTCGATGTACTGTCACTCGGAAGGGATACGGCCATCAACCTCGGCGTTTCCTATGATCGGGTCGTCAAATTGATGTTGGTCATATCTGCAATTTTGATATCCGTTTCTACGGCGCTTGTCGGGCCAATCACTTTTTTTGGTTTGATTGTAGCCAACTTAGCTTATCAATTCTTCAAAACATATAAGCACTCGATTCTTATTGCGGGCGCTTCCGTCATGAGCATCATTGCACTCGTCGGAGGGCAGTGGGTCGTGGAGCGTATCTTCACATTCTCGACGACGCTCAGTGTCATCATCAACTTTGTCGGCGGTGTATATTTCATCTATCTACTATTAAAGGAGAGTCGATCCTCATGATCCAAGTCCGTGAGTTGTCAAAGTTCTATGGAAAAAAAGCGGTCGTTGAAAAGGTGAACGTCAATATCCATCGTGGGAAGATCACTTCATTCATCGGACCGAACGGCGCGGGGAAATCGACGCTGCTTTCAATGGTGAGCCGACTGATTGACGCAGACACAGGCGAAGTGCTTGTGGATGATCACCTAGTGAATAAAATGAAATCCAATGAATTTTCAAAGCGTGTATCCATTTTGAAACAATCCAACTTCATGAATGTACGTCTGACAATCCGTGAATTGGTTTCGTTCGGACGTTTCCCGTACTCCAGAGGGAAACTCAACTCGGAGGATCTGCGGATCATCGAGCAGGCAATGGAGTATATGGGTCTGATGGAAATGCAGCATGAATATATGGATGAACTATCTGGCGGTCAGCGCCAACGGGCTTTCATTGCGATGGTCATCGCCCAAGATACCGATTATATTCTATTGGATGAACCATTGAATAACTTGGACATGAAGCATTCAGTCCAGATTATGAAGATCTTGCGCAGATTGGTTGATGATCTAGGGAAGACAGTCGTCATCGTGCTTCACGACATCAACTTCGCATCTGTCTATTCCGATCGAATCGTCGCCTTGAAAGACGGGCGTGTCGTGAAAGATGGTCTGACGAACGAAATCATCAACTCGGATGCTTTGAAGGAAATTTACGACATGGATATTCCTATTAAACAAATGAATAATTGCCGAATTTGTGTGTATTTTAACTCTTAAAAACAAAAGGATGGTATTGATGAAAAAACTTACAATGGCGCTATTGCTTGCAGCTATTATGATTGTGGTTGCGGCTTGCGGTACGAAAGAAAAAGAAGTAGGCAAAACATCAGGAACCGATACAAATAAAGCAGGCGAAACAATCTCCATCGAGCATGAACTAAGCGACAAAGCTGTAGAAATCAAGAAAAACCCCGAGAAAGTCGTCGTTTTCGACTTTGGTACACTTGATACGATGGATGCACTCGGAATTGAAGTGGCAGGCCTTCCAAGAGCGAACGTTCCAGGATACCTTTCGAAATACGATGATGATAAATATGTGAACCTTGGAAGCTTGAAAGAGCCTGATTTTGAAGCGCTTCACGCAATGAAGCCTGACGTTATCTTCATTTCATCACGCCAAGCGGATCTGTACGATCAATTCGCTGAAATTGCTCCGACGATTTATGTCGGCTTGGATTATGCGCATTATATGGATTCATTCAAACATAATGCTGAAATGATCGGGGAAATCTTCGGCAAGGAAGATGCAGTGAAGTCAGAGCTAGCTGACATCGATGAAAAAATCGCTGGCATTCATGAAAAGGCATCTTCAAATGGTTCAAAAGCGCTTCTTGTACTTGCGAGCGAAGGCAAAGTGAGTGCATATGGTCCGAATTCGCGTTTTGGTTTGATCCATGACGTATTGGGCTATAAAGCAGCAGACGAGAAGATCGAAGTTTCTACGCACGGACAAAATATTTCGTTTGAATACATTGTTGAGAAAAACCCTGATGTTCTATTCGTTATCGACCGTGACGCTGCAATCGGCAACGGAGCTAGCGCAAAAGACTCTGTGGAAAACGATCTTGTGAAAAAGACTAACGCGTATAAGAACAATAAAATCGTCTACTTGAACGGGGAGTACTGGTACCTATCAGGCGGCGGATTGCTTTCCATGAAAGAGATGATCGAAGAGGTTCAAGCGGGTCTTTGAGTAAAACAGGCCTGTTCACTTATTGAGTGAACAGGCCTGTTTTTTGTTATTATAAAAGTAAAACATGACTCGGGGTGAAAGTATGGGGAAGCCCGTGATGGTACAGGCTGATGAATTCCTGCATGACGGGAATGTCGACATGAGAAGTGGGGATATTAAACACGACGGTGATGTACGAATCGCGCAGGATGTGGAAAACTCCATGTTCGTCGGGGCGACAGGGAAGGTTTTCATTTGCGGAGCAGTACGGAAAGCGACTATTGAAGCGGGAACGTCCGCCATCATCGAAGGGAATGTCCTTTCCTCGACCGTGACAGTCGGGATGCAGGAAGTGTTGGAAGAAGCGCTGGCGGAGCAATTGAACGGACTTCTTTCCTATTTGGAGAGGATAAAGGATACAATCCTTCAAATCATCCAAAGTAGAGGCGTCAAGCCGGAAGAAGTCGATGCCAGTGAATTGAAAGAGCTTGTATTGGTCATTCTGAAAGAGAAATACTTGGAGTTTGAACACGATAAAAATGAATTCATTCAAAAAGCGAAGAACCATTCCACCGAATTATCACCTGGATGGGAACCGGTCATCGAAAAACTGTATAACGTCTTTACGGATACATCGATGACAGTTGTCCGGAATGCGGAGGAGTTTTCAAAGCTATTGAAGGAGGCCCACGCGCTGGTAGAGCAATACTCGGCAGGTGGAAGCTGTTGCTCTTTGTTGAAGATTCCATACGCCATCAACAGTGCGCTGTCTTGCAATGGGACGATCGAAGTGACCGATTCCGGACTGTACAATTGCTCCGTGAGCGCTAAGAAGCATGTTTCCGTCGAAGGCTGCTGCCGTGGCGGCGTCATTACTGCGGGTGAAAAAGTATCCATCAAGGAGACCGGTTCCACGAAAGGCGTCAAAACAGTCGTCAAGACGGAGAGCGGCGGTACGATTACAATCGGGCTTGCTCGCTGCGGGACCGAGATTTGGATAGGAGACACTGTCCATCATATTGACACGGATACGTTAGGGGTCTATGCACGCATCGTTGACGGGCAATTCGTGATGAATTAAAAAAAGTTCTTGTGATTAGCAGTTGCTCAGGAGTATAATGACAAGTGTCAAGACACCAAAACTATACAACGAGGGGCAGACTACTTGTGAACAATAAAACGGGCGGGATTTCCCGCAATAAATTACTCGTAATTTCCGGGACAGGTTGGATGTTCGATGCAATGGACGTCGGAATCCTTTCATTCGTCATTGCGGCCATCTCGGTAGAATGGCATTTGTCGACAACAGAAATGGGCTGGATCGGGAGCATGAACTCGATCGGCATGGCGGTCGGGGCATTTGGTTTCGGCTTGCTCGCGGATCGGATTGGAAGGAAAAATGTCTTCATGATGACGCTTGTACTCTTTTCATTGGCAAGCGGATTATCTGCGCTGACGACAACATTGACAGTCTTCCTCATTTTGCGTTTCTTCGTAGGAGCGGGTCTCGGCGGGGAACTCCCAGTCGCATCGACGCTCGTATCGGAAAGTGTTGCGGCAAAAGAACGAGGTCGCGTCGTTGTCCTTTTGGAAAGCTTCTGGGCAGCGGGCTGGCTCATCGCAGCGTTGCTGGCATACTTCATCATCCCGGAATACGGCTGGCGGATTGCTTTGATCCTAACAGCACTCCCTGCATTTTACGCCATCTATTTACGGCGGAATTTGCCTGACTCCCCGAAATTCGAAAGGGAAGGGGAACCGAAACAGTCCTTCAGCGACAAGCTAAAGCTTATCTGGTCCAAGCCATACGCGCGTAGAACGACGATGCTTTGGATCGTCTGGTTCACCGTCGTGTTCTCCTATTACGGCATGTTCCTTTGGCTGCCGAGCGTCATGGTCATGAAAGGGTTCGATATGATCCACAGCTTCAAATATGTGCTCATCATGACACTCGCGCAATTGCCTGGCTACTTCACAGCTGCCTGGCTCATTGAAAGGGCGGGACGCAAATTCGTGCTGTCGACGTACTTGATCGGGACAGCTGTGAGCGCGCTTCTGTTCGGAAACGCTGAATCGCTTACAATGCTCCTCATTTCCGGCGCACTCCTTTCATTCTTCAACTTAGGGGCATGGGGTGCACTGTACGCCTATTCGCCGGAACAATATCCGACCGCTGTCAGGGCGACAGGCTCAGGAATGGCGGCAGCAGCCGGTAGAATCGGCGGCATCTTCGGTCCGTTGCTCGTCGGCTCCCTGTTAACTGCAGGCTACGGTTTCGGACTGATCTTCGGCATCTTCTGCGGCGCCATCATCATCGGCGTCCTGGCGGTTTTATTGTTAGGGACCGAAACGAAACAACTGGAATTGGAATAAAACAACAGGGACTGCTACTCGGCAGTCCTTTTTGTATGGATTGCGTGGAAGCGGTATGTTTGCGGGTGATCCATGAAGGTTATACAAGGACAGAGTGAAGATACATAGAATATGGATCAAGTTAGAATAGGAGAGATGGAAACGTGGAGAAAAAGCTACAACTACTCATTTTCGCGCTTGTGCTCGTATTAGGGCTAGCTGCTTGCGGGAATGACAAGGGCGGCGACTCAGCCAATACAACTGCCGACAGTGAAACCGAGACGAAGACAGAAGAGGCGGGAGGCGCTGACCCGAATGCCAAAGAGGATGAAGCAGGCGAGGAAACAGCAGATGACGCAGAAGCCGAAAACAATCTTCAAAACGACCAAACTATCGGCTTGTCGATGGATAAATTCAAGGACAAGTTCAATGAACATGCCGCTGCGCAAGGGTTGGATTACAAAATCGAGAAATTTGAGTGGCTCGACCAGGAAGACGGCACGCAAACGGCAACCATTGAATTGCATGATGACCTAAGGATCAACGGATTGTCGACAGGTGAAGAGGACGAGCTGAAAGCGATCCTGCTTGAAGTCGAAGGATTCGAATCGCGGCAAACCGCTTTCGACATTGTCAATGTCATTATCAAATCAGTTGGCAACGTGGCGGACGAAGATGCGAAAACAATCATGAACGAACTAGGACTGAAAGACCCGAACGAAGACGGCAATGACACAGAAACCTACGTCGACCATAACGGCCTGAAGTATCTCCTGATCAACGAAAGATCAAATTACTTTGAGTTTGGTATCGCGAACCAAAACGACCCTGATCTCATCGCTGACTAATATCCTTGCTGACGACCTCTCATCCAGGGTCGTCAGTTTTTTTATTTTGGAATCGCGTCATGGGGAGTTGAGGAATGGCAGACCCTCCGCATACAAAACCTATAGGTTCGCCCAATAATTAACGTTCCGCACCCAAGGAAGCGCCTCCCACGCTCAAGTTCGCCTGCCTCTCTGGGAAGTTTCAACTTAATGAAACTTCCATTCGGCTCCATACGTAATTAGACGTATAAAGAGAGGGGATGTTGGTATGTCAGTCAAAGAGTTTACAGTGAGTATCACTCCAACGGAAGCAGCTGATATCATTCAAACGGAAATATTGCGGGGGAGCATCAGCGGCACATTGGTGGATCATTACGTGAGGACAGCCGGTTTGTCGGAAGTCCATGTTTTGATTATGGAGAAATACTATATGCGCTCGCATAATCGTGCGTCCGTCACTGCCACGATTGATAATTTCGAAGGGACAACACGCGTCCATGTCGTGGCGGCGGGCAGCTCGGAGGGTGTGTTCTTCCGATTTGATTGGGGAGCCGGTAACAGTTTTGCTACAAGCGTGGAGCGGGCGCTGGAGGAACATATCGTTGGGGGCGAATGAATTGATTCAAGAGGTAATGAAATACTATTTTACAGAACCGGTTACACGGCACGAAATTCTACGGGACAAAGAAAGACTTGTTGCGGAAGTGGAAGTGGACGGGGAAATGTATTATCTAAAGGGTGAGAAACAGCCGGTAGCATTTATCGAGAAAATTATCGAATTCACCATACTTATGAATGATGCGGGTTTGCCCTTTATCGTGCCTGAAAAAACAATAATAGGTAATCGGTATGTTGAGCATGGAGGTTTGCTGTTTATCCTCGAAAAAAAGGGGTTTGGGGAAGAGATAAAACATCTCCGTTTGTCACATAGTAGAGAGATTGGAAAATTGCTCGGCAAACAGCATGCCATTTCTTCAACGACAGATTTTCGCTTCGGAACAGGAACGAGTTGGGGCATGTTCGGCGGGAATGAAACCGATGCAATTGGCGATTATGATGAAAATGAATTAAGTTATTTGGACTTCATTCGGAACGTTAAAGAGGAGGGGACGTTTAGGATGGAACTAGCCACGGTAAAAGAACTGTATCAAAGTAGAAGATTGAAGTTGAAAGAAGTGTGGAGTTCGCTTCCGTCTGGCCCGGTTCAAGGGGACCTATGTCCTTATAATCTTTTATTCCAACAAGATAAAATTACTGCAGTCTTTGATTACGATATTGCCGGGGATGAAGTCCTGCTAAATGAGTGCATAGGCGTTGCTGTTTTCTTGGCATGGCACCATGACTTCGAGGGAACTGAAACGCCGGAAGAGCGCTATCATGCATACATAGAGGCCTATGAAGCAGAAAGACCTTTATCCGATGGCGAACGGGAGATGATCCCCCATCTATTCGCAATAATTCGCGCATTTCGATATGATCGGATAGAAGAAGGAATTGAGAAGATTAAACATGGTGACGGCAAGGCGTTCTTAGATGAAACGATAATGCTGTTGCAAGGCTGAAAGGGAGTGTGCCGATGTTTCGAATACCTGAGTCAATTGCTGAACTTGGCAAGGAGCGGATCAAAGGATTTCCGGTAGAAGGATTTGTCTATGGGGAAGGTCCGCAAAAGCCAGAGCTTCTGCTGATCGGCGAAGCGCCAGGGGAATTTGAGGCTGTGGATGGAATTCCTTTCATCGGCAGGGCTGGTAAGGAATTGATGAAGTCGCTCGATTCAATTGGATTGACGCGTGATGATGTTTATATGACGAGCACGGTCCGCAGCAGGCCGTACAAATGGGGCGAAAAGCGGGAGCGGGACGGCACGATGACGAAACGAAAATACAATCGGCCGCCGACTGCGAAAGAGATTTTGGCGCATGCCCCGGTGCTCGATTATGAGATAGCAAATATTGAGCCGAAACTGATTGTAGCGCTCGGGAATGTCGGCCTGCAAAGGTTGATCGGTAAAGCGGCGAAAGTGACGGAGCTGCATGGCCAGTTGCTGGAACGGCCTGTACGGTTTCTTCCGGATCTTGAGAGTACGACGTTTGAGTGGACGGATAAGGTGTATCGGATTGTGCCAACATTCCATCCAGCGGCCGTCTTTTACCGTCCGTCGCATAGGCCGGATCTGGATGCGGATTGGCTGAAGATTGGAGAGTTCCTGGAGAATTTGCGGAATGAATGAAAAATCATATAAACGGATTCTCATAATCGGATGCAGCGGCGCGGGGAAATCGACGTTATCGGTCGAGCTGGCGAACCGTCTGCAATTGCCCGCCCTTCATTTAGATGCACTTTTTTGGAATGAAGGATGGGTACCTACGTCGAAGCCGGAATTTAGGGAAAAACTTCAAAGTGAATTAGAGAAGCCCGCATGGATCATCGATGGAAACTTCAACTCCACGATTGAGATGCGGGCTCAATATGCTGACCTGATCGTCTTCCTCGACTTCCCGAACTGGCTATGCCTAATGCGGGTTTTCAAGAGGAGATGGATGTATCGGGGGAAAACGCGCCCGGATATGGCGGAAGGCTGTCCGGAGAAGGTTGATTGGGAGTTTGTGAAGTTCATATGGACGTATCCGAAGAAGAAGCGGCCAGGTGTTTTTCAAATGCTTGAGCGGAGCGATGCGGAAGTGTTAATTTTAAAGTCCCCGCGGGAAGTGGAGAATTGGTTGGCGGCATTGAGCAAGGGGGATATGGATTGAATAAGAGATTGTGGATGGGCTTACTTGTTGTCGTAGGGTTGATTTTTGCACAGGTATTTTTCCCGTATTCGGTATTCAGTGTCTATCAATCAGTTTCAGTCAGTACGGAACTTCCTATTTTGCAAGATTACAAAATGAAATTATATGAATTTAAGAAGATGGATGAAGAGAATAAAGGAAAGGATCCGGAAGGCTATTCGATGGATCATGTAAAGTACGCTACAAAACACATTCTCGAAACGTATGAAATGGATATGATGACGACTTCTAGATCGAGTATTGGTAAAGGTGACTTGAATATTATTTTAGAAGACCTTAGATTCTTGCAGGACAGGGTATTGTCTATCACTTTTGAGGAGCCACATTCATCAGAATCCAGAAAGTATCTATATGCGACTTTGCGATGGATTCAAGCAGCTGAGGAGGAGATTGTCAGGATAAAAAGCTCTCCTCCTTCGAGGTTCCACTTAATCCATCGACTAGAAGAAATTCAAAATGACATTAGAAAGAGCTTCGATATGTATACGGAATTTTATAATGCTTATTATTGGTATGAGGGAGAATAGAGCGTCAGGAGAAGTTTATGCGTGATTGTGCGCGTTTATGGACTTTTAGAAGGGGATATGCGTGAATTTTAGAGTTTATGCGCGATAATTAGGATTTATGCGTTTCTGGATCGTTTTATGCGTGGCTGGATGAATTTATGCGTAATTGGAGAGAGAAAAGGGTGAGTAGATGGAAAGTGAATTGAAAACGAAAGGTTCGATGAAGGAATTCATCGGTTTATTGCGCCAGCTGAAGTGGCCGAAGGGGAAGACGGCGCTTGCGCTTGTGCTTGCGTTATTTTCGACGGCGGCGAGTTTGGCGGTTCCGTTAGTGACGAGGGAGCTTGTCGATTCCTTGACGGGTGCCTCTTTTAATTGGAGTACGGCTGTGTTCTTGTTTGCGGTTTTCATTCTGCAGGCGGTATTGGGCGGGGTTTCGTATTATTTGCTGGCATTCATCGGTGAGACGATCGTTGCCGACTTGCGGAATAAGTTATGGTACAAAGTGCTTCGGCTCCCGGTTTCTTATTACGATGAGAATGAAACCGGTGAGACAATGAGCCGGATAACGCAGGATACGACGATGCTGAAGCAATTGGTGTCAGATCATCTCGTGTCGTTCATTACGGGAATCATTTCGATAATCGGTGCAGTTGCAATTCTTCTGTATTTGGATTGGAAGATGACGTTGATCATGTTGATCAGCATACCGGTTAGTATGGCGATCATCTTTCCGCTTGGCCGGATTATGCATAAAATCGCAAAAGCGACGCAAGGGGAGATGGCGAAGTTCTCGGGCCATCTTGGCAGGGTGCTTGGCGATATCAGGTTAGTGAAGGCTTACCGGGCGGAGCCGAATGAAGGGGAGAAGGGTGGGAAAGCGATCAGCTCGCTGTTTTCATTCGGATTGAAAGAGGCGAAGATACAGGCAATCATTTCGCCTGTCATGACGCTCGTGATGATGAGTATTTTAGTCGTGATCCTTGGTTATGGAGGCGCGCAAGTTTCAAAAGGCGTGTTGTCCGCGGGGACGCTTGTCGCTATCATTTTTCTGATGTTCCAAATTATCATGCCGTTTGCGCAGATGGCTCAAGTATTTACGATTTTCCAGAAGGCTGTCGGGGCGACTGAACGGATTCAGCAGATGTTAGGAATGGATAGCGAACCTTCTAAAGGATCCACGAATGTGCCGGATGGAAGCATCAAGTTTGAATCGGTCGGTTTTTCATATGAAAGCGGAAAAGAGGTTCTAGAGGGAGTTTCATTCCAAGCAAACCCAGGGACGGTGACTGCATTTGTCGGTCCGAGCGGCGGAGGGAAGACGACGATTTTCTCGTTGATCGAACGTTTTTATTTGCCGACGGTGGGTGAGATTTCGATTGGCGGTATGCCAATTTCAGAAATTGCATTGTCCGATTGGCGGAAACGGATTGGCTATGTGTCGCAGGAAAGTCCGTTGTTGAGTGGGACGATTTTGGATAATATCGCTTATGGGTTGGAAATTCGTCCTTCAATGGAAGAGGTGCGGAAGGCTGCGGAGGCGGCGAACGCCCTTCAATTTATTGAAGCGATGTCCGACGGTTTTGAAACGCTCGTCGGAGAGAGGGGAATGAAGCTCTCAGGAGGCCAGCGTCAGCGGATTGCGATTGCGCGTGCGTTATTGCATAATCCGGAGATTCTCTTACTAGACGAAGCGACGTCCAATTTGGACAGCGGTTCGGAGACGCATGTACAGGAAGCGCTGCAGCGGCTCATGGAAGGGCGGACGACGCTCATCATCGCGCATCGGTTGTCGACGGTGGTTGACGCGGATCAGCTCATTTTCCTAGAGGCGGGCCGCATTACGGGAATTGGCACGCATGAGGAATTAATTAAGTCCCACCCGTTGTATCGGGAGTTTGCGGAAGGGCAAGGATTGTCGTGAAAGTATCATAGTTGCAACATTAGGGGATAAATAAGGTTGAAGAACATTAGCGGAGGAAAATTGAAATGGCAGCCAAGAAATCGCTGGCGGATTATCAAAGAGAATATGAGGACATCATCTTTGCAGACCGGCCAAAAAGGGATATGCTGTTGGCCGGTTTAATGACGGAGATGAAAAAGCAATTCAAGATCCCTATGCCACGAAATAAAGACTGGGAAAGAGAGAACCCGGAAATTGCAGCGATGTACAGGAAGTTACTGATAACAAGATCACTGTAAAATAACGGAGAGATTCGAACGTGAGGAGGATTCGGATGTACAAGCCGATTGATAAATCATTTTTTGAACCGCATGTGCTGGAGCTGGCGCAGAACCTTGTCGGGCAATATATTGTGCATGAGCATCCGGATGGCGTGATTGCTGCAAGGATCGTGGAGACGGAAGCGTATCAAGGACCTGAGGATCGAGCCGCCCATAGTTTCGGAAACCGGCGGACGAAACGGACGGAGATCATGTTCGGCGCGCCAGGGCTTGTGTATACGTATCAAATGCACACACATACGTTGATGAATGTCGTGAGTGGCCCCATAGGAACTCCGCATGCCGTACTCATCCGTGCAGCGGAACCGGTTGATGGGCTTGAGCTGATGCAGGACAACCGGGGTCCGCATTTGAAGATGAAGGACTGGACAAATGGCCCTGGCAAGCTTTCGAAAGCACTCGGCGTCTCGATGAAGTATTACGGACATCATTGGGCGGACAAGCCGCTGTTCATTGCCGAAGGGCCGGGAGCAGTCGAGATTGAAATGGGTCCCCGTGTCGGAATCGGGAATTCCGGTGAAGCTGTCCATTATCCTTGGAGATTCTTTGAAAAGGATAATCCTTACGTCTCAAAGTATCGCCCTTAAGTTTAGCTGCCCTCCAGTGTGGAATAGTAGTAAGGGTAGAAACAAGAAAGGATGATAGACTATGGCTAAAATTGCTACGGTAATCACGAATCTATTCGAAGACTCGGAGTACACGGAGCCGGCGAAGGCGTTCGAGGAAGCTGGACATGAAGTCGTCACGATCGAGAAGGAAGCCGGCAAGGAAGTGAAGGGCAAGCAAGGGGAGTCAACAGTCAAAGTAGACCTCGGAATCGGCGATGCTTCGCCTGAAGACTTCGATGCTCTGTTCATTCCAGGTGGATTTTCACCGGATCAGCTGCGTGCGGATGACCGCTTCGTCCAATTCGCGAAAGCGTTCATGGACGCTAAGAAACCGGTTTTCGCCATCTGCCATGGACCTCAGCTGCTGATTACGGCAAAGACGTTGGAAAGCCGCGACGCGACGGGATACAAATCCATAAAAGTCGATATGGAATATGCAGGCGTGAACTATGCGGATAAGGAAGTCGTCGTTTGCCAGAATCAATTGGTCACAAGCCGGACTCCAGACGATTTGCCGGCATTCATCCGGGAATCAACAAAATTACTAGAAAAATAATAATCGATAACAGGACCGTTCCTTAACTGGGACGGTTCTTTTTTGTCAAATAACGGAATATAAAAATAAAGAAAAATCTTTTATTGAACTGAGGTGAATACCGTGTTAAATTAAAACAATACAAATCTCTTCATGTTGAGAAGTCGGATTATTTGGCCTATGAAAGGTTTTTTTACGGGGATTTCGAGGGGGAAAATAGTATGAAAAAGATACTGAAAATGGGAAGTGCTTTCATCGGAATCATCGTCGGTGCCGGCTTTGCTTCAGGGCAGGAAATACTGCTGTACTTTACGAGTTTTGGATTCATGGGAATTGTTGCAGCAGTTATATCCACAATTCTTTTTGCTTATTTGGGAATGGTGTTAACGAGGATTGGAAGCCGGATGCGTACGACTTCCCATAAGGAAGTCATCTACAAAATCAGTGGACGGTACGTTGGAATAATTGTCGACTTCGTCATTATTTTTACGTTATTCGGTACAGGCGTCGTCATGTTGGCAGGGGCGGGTTCCAATCTGAATCAACAATTTGGATTGCACCCCATCATAGGAACGATCGTAATGGTGCTCCTTGTCTATTTGACGATCTTGCTGAATGTCGATAAAGTTGTTGCCGTTATCGGGAGTATTACGCCATTTCTGATTTTGGCGGTCGTTATCATTTCAGTTTATTCATTGGCGACGATGGATCAGCCGTTCAGCTCATTGAATCAAACCGCTATCGCACTGGAGACGCCGTTGCCGAACTGGTTTTTTTCCGCGATTAACTATGTATCCTTCAACATTACTGTAGGTGCTTCAATGGCTTTGGTTATGGGTGGAGCTGAGAAGGATGAAAAATCCGCTGCAATTGGCGGTTTGGTTGGCGGATTAGGATTGGGGATTCTAATTATCCTGAGCCATTTGGCCATTTTCTCCAAAGTGGATGTTGTAGGGGATGCAGACCTGCCGATGCTTGCCATCATCAATGATATTTCCCCTATACTTGGGACTTTCATGGCGTTCATTCTTTATGGAATGATTTTCAATACGGCTGTTAGTATGTTTTATGCTTTCGGTGCGAGGTTCGTCAAGATTGACACGGATAAATTTAGGGTTTTTGTCTTGATTACATTGGTTGTCGGATTTGCACTGAGCTTCCGAGGCTTTAAGGAGTTGGTCGGCGATTTCTATCCGATTGTCGGGTATTCCGGTCTATTCCTAGTAGGGGCGCTCATTGTTGCGTCATTCAGGCTTCCGTCGATACTGCGTAGATAATCGTAAAAGCGCGTTTCTCTCGTTTGAGAGACACGCGCTTTTTCTTATGCGTTTTGTAATTCCAGTTGTTCTTTCGGTCCGAAGAACTCAAAGTGGATTTTATCTTCCGAGACTCCGTTTGCATGCAATGCAGAGATGACGGCTTGCATGAACGGTGTTGGTCCGCAGACGAATACGTCGCTGCCTTCCGCTACATGTTTCGCCAAGAATTCGCGGGTAATGAACCCGTCGCCTTCTTCGGAATAAAGTACTTCGTATTTTGCGTTTGAAAGTGATTCTGTCACGTTGCGCAATACTTCATCGAACGCTTGATGCTTGCGTGTACGTGCTGAATGAAGGAATGCGACTTGCCGTTCCGGTGAAACACTTGCAATCGTTTCGTACATCGCCATCATCGGTGTGATGCCGACACCGCCGCTAATCAATGTGACAGGAGTAGTGCTTTCTGTATCCAAATAGAAGTCTCCCGCTGGTGCGCTCACTTCGATTGTATCGCCGATGTTCATGTCTCTGTGAAGGTACGTAGAAACTTTTCCGTTCGGTACACATTCGTCTTCGCGTTTCACTGAAATACGGAACATTTCGTTTCCAGGTGCTTGTGACAAGCTGTATTGACGATTCAATGTGTATTCGTCCCCAGGGATGCGGAGTCGGACTGTGATGTATTGGCCAGGCTTGTACGTAGGCAGTTGTCTGCCATCGGCTGGTTGTAAATAGAAGGAAGTGATGACGTCGCTCTCTTGAACTTTATTGGCAATGACGAAATCCTTGAATGTTCTCCATCCTGTTGCTTCTTCTGTTTCATCGTACATTTCTTTCTCGATGCCGATAAATGCGTCAGCAATAACTCCGTATGCCTCTCCCCAAGCGCCGATGATTTCAGGAGTAGCTGCGTCTCCGAGCACTTCTTTAATCGCTCCGAGGAGGTGATAACCGACGATTGGATAATGTTCTGCTTCGATTCCTAACGAACGGTGTTTATGAGCGATTTGGACGACTGCAGGGATGATCGCTCCAAGATTGTCGATGTTAGCAGCAGCAGCATAAACGACATTGGCAAGTGCTGTTTGCTGACGGCCCTGTGATTGGTTTGCATGGTTGAAAATATTTAATAACTCTGGATGAGCTGCGAACATGTTTTTATAGAAGACTGTTGTAATTGTTTTGCCGTGCTGCTCAAGAACGGGAACTGTAGATTTTACGATATCAATTGTTTGTTGGGATAACATAAGGTGCACAACCTTTCTTGTTTTGTTAATTCCACTATAAATCATTTTCTTCACCAAAGGTATATATTAAATACATCTTTGTATTTGGTGTGCGATTTTGGACACATTTCTTTCACGATACCGCCATAATCGTTATAATAGGTTGGTGAATGGATGTGAAATTATGCGGTTAACATTATATACAGATTATTCCCTGAGGGTGTTAATGTATTTAGGTACAAAGGAAACTGGGGAGTTGTCGACAATACAGGAGATATCGGATCGGTACAATATATCGAAAAACCATTTGACAAAGGTCGTCCACGAATTAGGGAAGATGGGGCTTATCGCAACCGTGCGAGGACGAGGCGGCGGTATTCGTCTGAACGTAAGGCCAGAAGAAATAATTGTTGGGGAGCTCGTGCGGAAAACGGAGGATGATTTTTATCTTGTCGAATGTTTCCGTGAGGATGGCAATCAGTGCATCCTTTCTTCTGCATGCAGATTGAAGGGCGCATTGCATGAAGCACTCGCCGCATATTTGGCGGTGTTGGACAAGTACACGATTGCCGATTTTTTAGTGAATAAAGAAGAACTGGCAGCAATTTTGTTAGGCGACCCTTTATGATAGAATAAAAAAGGAATATACCTGTAGGAGGATTATGATGGGGAAAGTATTAGTATTTGGACATAAAAACCCTGATACCGATTCGATTACGTCGGCGATCAGCTATGCTTATTTGAAACAACAGCTTGGAATGGATGCGGAAGCTGTGCGTCTTGGCTCCATTTCAGGTGAAACTGCTTACGCGCTAAGTCAATTCGGTTTTGAAGCTCCGCGATTGATTGAAAAAGCGGCACCGGAAGCACAGCAAGTCATCCTTGTCGACCATAATGAAAAGCAGCAGAGCGTCGATGATCTGGACGAGGTGCAAGTCATCGAAGTTGTGGATCATCACCGGATTGCTAATTTCCAGACGGCAGATCCGCTCTATTACCGTGCTGAACCAGTTGGTTGCACGGCGACCATTTTGAAAAAGCTTTATAAGGAAAATGGCGTCGACATTCCAAAGGATATTGCGGGACTCATGCTTTCGGCAATCATTTCCGATTCACTGCTTTTTAAATCGCCGACATTTATGGAAGAGGATCGCGCAGCGGCTGAAGAATTGGCTGCGATTGCAGAAGTGGATGCGCAAGTGTATGGTCTTGAAATGCTAAAGGCGGGCGCAGATTTGAGCGGAAAGTCGCTTGAAGAACTTGTTTCGCTTGATGCAAAGGAATTCACGATCGGCAATGCGAAAATTGAAATCGCGCAAGTGAACGCAATTGAAGTCAATGATGTCATGAGCCGCCAAGCTGAAGTGGAAGTTCTATTGAACAGCATCATCGAAGAAAAAGGGTTGGACTTGTTCCTGTTCGTCGTAACGGACATCCTGAACAATGATTCGACTGTCATTGCGCTCGGTAAATCCGCTGAACGCGCTTGTGCTGCATTCAACGTCGCTTTGACGAACAATACGGCTACCTTCAAAGGTGTCGTCTCCAGGAAGAAGCAAATTGTACCTGTTTTAACAGAAGCATTGAAATGAAATAATGAAGGTTGTGCTCTTTTTAGAGGCACAACCTTTTTTATTTTGAGCGATGAAAACTTATCGTTCATTTCCCGGCGGATATCGATCATTTCCTGGAAGTTATCGATCAATTTCCGGTAGTTATCGGTCACTTTTCAAGAGTTATCGTCATTTCGGGACCTTTGACTCATCGAAATAGCGATGAAGTTTGAGTAACACAATTAGCCCAAATCCAATGGCTTCGTTGCAGGGCCTTCGAGGACGGAGCCATCCCTCCGGAAACGGGATCCATGGCATGGACAATCCCACGTCTGGTCGGCTTCATTCCATCGCGTCCTGCACCCCATATGAGTGCACACAGGGGAGTTGGTCCTTGAAATATGGCCGCCAGTGAATTCTTTCAGCACAAGCCCCGTATTCTTCAAAGCTTGAACGAGGAACGAGCCGAAGCCTGTACGGTCGGGAGCATAGAGCGAAGCGGCCCTGTTCTGCCGGCCGACAATCTGGTCGCTGATAATACGCGCACTGGCAAGCGAATTGGAAAGTCCCCATTTCCTAAACCCCGTATTTAAATAGACATATGGCATGCTCGTCGAAATGCATCCTGCATATGGAATGAGGTCAGGTGTCTGCGGATCCTGTGCAGACCACCCATATTTCATCGCGTCAAGCTGATAGACATCCCCCAATTCGGAGGACAATGTTTCATAATGCACTTGCGTCTCTTTTTCCATTCCGGCCTGATGCCCCTCGCCGGATAAGAGGAAATGTGTTTTTCCATCGATATAGGCAGTCCTAACCGAGCGCTTCGGATTGTCGACCGAAATATACTGCCCGGTTAACGGCATATTCGCTGGGGCGGAAACGATATAGGAACGGCCGACGATCAATTTCAGAATCTGCAATCCCCTCAGCGCCTCTATTGGATAATGGGTGCATAGAACAAGTTCATTGAATCGAACTTCGTTTTCAGAATTTGTGTAAAGCAGCCGTTTTTTCAAATCCATGAGCCGGACATCCGAATTTTCGAATATGCGGGCTCCTGCTTGAACGGCCATTTTTGCTAAATGTTGCCCGAACCGTACGGGATGGATCTGTGTTTCGTCTTTCACCGTCAACATCAGTTCGGTTTTCAAAGGAAGCTCGCTATTCCTGCTAAGTTCCCCTATAATTCCGATGTCGTCATACGCCTTTTTTTCATCCCGAAGCCGTTCGGTTCCATATTTGGACTGTGCAAAAAGGATGGAATCTGCATTCCGTAACTCGTCCCCTTCTGCAAAAGTTCGTCCGAACAGGGCAGCTTGCCGGTTCACTTCATAATAAACCTTTGCATTTTCACGTCCGAACTGCTTGATCAAGTCTGCATAGACGACGTCATGCTGCACGGTCAGTTTTCCAGTCGAATTGCCTGTAGCCCCGCACAGGATTTCGTCTTTCTCAAGCAGGATGACGTCTTTTCCTTCTTTCGCTAGAAAATAGGCGTTTGCAATTCCGCTCAACCCTCCTCCAATAATGCAAACATCACATGATAGGTCTTTATCCAAAGCGGGGTATGAATCCCGCGGGTAAGCAGTCTTTAGCCATAGTGAATTGTACATGATATAGCCCTCCAATTAATCTTCGATAACGATGGCAGCAGGCATATTCATTGTTGCCATTTTGATTGGAATCTAAAATGAAAGAAGAAAGGTGGTCGTAATTTATGAAAATAGAAATCTGGTCAGACTATGTTTGCCCATTTTGTTACATTGGAAAAAGGAGATTGGAGGAAGCATTGAGAGCGACGGACTTAGAAGGCAAGGCCGAGGTCGTGTTCAAAGCATACCAATTGGATCCGAACACGCCTGTAGGGGCGGGAAGTCCGGTGCCGGAAGACTTGTCGAAGAAATACGGCATCAGCTTGGATGAAGCGAAAAAGATGTTGGACAATGTTGCAGCTCAGGCGAAAACAGTCGGACTCGACTTTGATGTCGACAGCATGAAGGGGGCGAACACGTTCAACGCACATCGACTCGCCAAACTCGCCGAAACGGAAGGCAAGGGGGACGCAGTATCGGAGCGCCTGCTGCAAGGCCACTTCGTGAGTGGGGAAGCAGTCGACAACGAAGATACGTTGCTCGCCATTGCTGAAGAGGCGGGAATTTCGAAAGAACGCGCAGAGCAGATCCTTCAATCCGATGAATTTGCCGATGACGTGAAAAGAGATATCGAAGAGGCAGGGCAAATCGGAGTAAAAGGCGTTCCATTCTTTGTCATCAACCGCAAATACGCCATCTCAGGAGCACAGCCAGTCGAAGCCTTCGCGGAAGCATTAAAAAAAGTTGCAGACGAAGAAGGAATTCAACCTAATTAAAAGTGCCCCGGAAAGCGTCCGCCTGAAGCGGAAATCAACTTTTTTACTCAGCAATAAAAAAAACGACGGTTCTAGCTTTTTTCGCTAGAACCGTCATTTTGGCTTTCATCCTTATATAAAACCTCGTACAACTCATCTTCTGTTGATATATCCGCGAGCTTCACCTTCGAGCGGTACGCAGCACGGACAATCAAATGACCTGCCACAGGCGCTGTGAGAAACACAAAAACGATACCGAGAAGCACACGCACGCTGACAAACTGCTCACGGAACAAGAAATATAGAAAAGTACCAGACAGCGTTAACAAAACTGCCAGAGTGGAACTCTTCGTCGCAGCGTGTGATCTCGTATAGATATCCGGCAATCGGATAAGCCCGAAGGCACTAATGACACTCGCAATTCCACCCGTTAAAATTAGCACAGCCCCTATGAATTCACCGATCTCGTTTACGCTCAACGATGACACCCCTTTCAATAGATTTCGAAAAGGCGATCGTTCCGATGAATGAAAGAATCCCTAAAATCAAAATGACCTCCAAGAAGGCTTTTGTCTTCAACATGATTGAAACAACAGCGATCATCGCTATCAAATTGACCCCGACCATATCAAGTGCAATGACCCGGTCCGGCATGGATGGGCCGAGGATGATCCGGAGGACGGCAATGGAGATGGTGATGGAAAAAAGGACGAGTGATATCGTCATCATCGTTTCAATCATCGTGTCACCTCCATAATCGCTTTTTCAAAGTTTTTCAGTTGTTTAATCAAACCATCCCTGGATTGCTCGACGTCCATCGCATGGATATAAAGCATATTGCCTTCAGGCGATACTTCCATGACGACAGACCCCGGTGTCAAGGTGAGGAGAAGCGACAGCATCGTCACTTCCACATCGCTCTTCAAAACAGTTTCATATTTAAAGATGCCCGGTTTGATTTTCAACGTCGGGCTTAAAATCTGCCGCAATACGACGATGCTCGACTGCGTCAATTCCGAGATGAAAATGAAAAGCAATTTAATTGAATAAAATAACCGGCGTAAATAGAATTGTGTGCCGAAAAAACGGTGCATGAAAAAGATGATTCCGATTCCAACGAGGAAACCGGCAAAGAACGTCGTAAATCTCAATTCATCTTCATCCATCAATGTCATCCATAAAAAAGCGATGAACAAATTCAGTAATAACTGGGCTGGCACTCGCCTTCACCTCAACTTTCCGCTTAACGATTTCCTTGTAAGACAGCTTCGATATAGATTTCCGGATTCATAAGCGTCCTCGCTGCATCACTGACATACGGAGCAAGACCCTCGACACCGATTCCGATAGCGACTGTCATAATTGCAAATAGGATGCATGGAACGAGCATCCCTTTTTTCAATGGAACGTCGTCGTCTTCATTGATGATCGTCTCTCCCCAAAAGCAATTCAGGAAGATGCGCAACAGCGAATAGAGGACGGAAATGCCCGATGCAAAAGCTACGATTAACAGTGCAAAGGAGCCCGATTCAATTGCTCCTTGCCCGATGAACACCTTGCCGATGAACCCGCTTAACGGTGGAATTCCCGCTAACGATAGCATCGTGATGAAGAAGAGCCAACCGAGTGCCGGATAGTTCCGAATCAAACCGCTCATCTCTTCGATCTTCGTTTTACCCGTCAAATAGATCATCGTTCCCGCTAGAAGGAACAGTAACGCTTTGACGATCATGTCATGAATTAAATAAAAGATGGCTCCTTGAAAAGCAATCTCTGAGGAAATTGCAAGCCCGGCCAAGATGAAACCAACCGCGATCACGACATTGTACGAAACGATTTTGCGGATGTCGTTATACGCAAGTGCACCGACACTTCCACCGATCATTGTAAGAATTGCCATCACACCGATCGCGGTATGCGTAATAATTGGTTCGTGATAAAAAATGAGGGTGAAGACGCGGAACAACGCGTACATCCCCACCTTTGTCAACAATGCGCCGAAGAGGGCCGCTATCACAGTCGGGGGCGCACTATATGATCCAGGCAGCCAGAAATAAAGGAGCAGTCCCGCCTTCAAACTGAAGACAATTAAAAAGATAAGACTGATTACCGTCAGCAGCGGGCCTTGTCCCACCTCTGCGATCCGGACTGATAGATGGGCCATATTCAGTGTGCCGATTGTTCCGTATAAATAGGCGATCCCCATTAAGAAGAACCATGAGGATAGGACATTGATCGTGAC
Source organism: Sporosarcina luteola (assembly GCF_023715245.1). GTDB lineage: Bacteria > Bacillota > Bacilli > Bacillales_A > Planococcaceae > Sporosarcina > Sporosarcina luteola_C. The sequence goes on along the minus strand of NZ_JAMBNV010000002.1, from coordinate 51,920 downwards.
GTATTTGATTGATTCGATCAGCTGAACCTTCCTGCCCCCCATCGTAATGAGCACGTAAGAGGAGAGGAGCATCACTTCGAAACAGACGAATAAATTGAACAGGTCCCCTGTAAGGAATGAGCCGTTGACGCCCGCCACAAGGAAGAAGACGAACGGATAAAAGAACATATGCTCAAACTGCTGTCCAATGGACGAAAAAGCATAGATAAGAAGGATACCTGTCACGATCGAAGTCGTAACGACAAGCAGCATGGAAAATGAATCTGCAACGAATAAAATGCCGTAGGGAGGAATCCAGCCTCCGAAATCGAGCCGTAATATCCCTTCCTGCTGAATTTGGTATAGAATAACTAAACTGACAGCCACTGTCGCAATGCTCGACAGGATGCTGAGAACACGCTGTGTCTTCGTGTAATGGCGTAAAAAAACGAGGATGATCCCTGTTAGCAAAGGGATGATCATCGGCATGGCGATTATGTTATTCATCTTCGAACCCCCTTAATTCCTGGAGGTTATCCGTTCCAGTCTTTTTGTATGTACGGTAAGCAAGTACAAGTAGAAATGCTGTTACTGCAAAGCTGATGACGATTGCTGTCAGGATCAGCGCCTGTGGCAAAGCATCCGTATAGCTTTCCGCATTCTCGCCGAGCAACGGTGCACTGCCTTTCTTCAATCCTCCCATAGTCATCAAGAGCAGATGCGCTGCGTGAGACAGGACGGCTGTCCCTAAAATCACACGAATCAAATTGCGGGACAGCAGCAAATAGACAGCGATCATTACAAGAAAGCCAACAAGTATGGTCATTAACGTTTCCATCTGCTACACATCCTCACTAATGGTTGAAATAATCGTCACGACGACACCGACAACCGTCAATGCCACCCCCGCCTCGAACACGAGGACTGTCGACAGTTCCGTCTCTCCGAAAACGGGTAAATTGAAATGTCCGGCAGCCTGTGTAAGGAAATGCTTGCCGAACAGGACTGAACCAATGCCTGTACCGACGGCAAGAAATGCCCCTAATGCCGCGATTTTTTTGAAGTCGAACGGAATGCCTTTATGCACCGTATCAATATCATGAACTAAATAAAGCAGAACGAATGCGGAGGAGAGGACAAGACCGCCAATGAAACCGCCGCCCGGATTGTTATGCCCCGACAAGAACAGCTCAACGCCGAACGTCAATATGATGAATACGACGATTTTCGTTACTGTTTGCAAAATGACATCATTGATCTTCAAAATCCTGCCCCTCCTTTCGCGTTTTCAACTTAATAAGTGTGAACACGCCGATTCCTGCAATGAACAGCACAACGACCTCCAACATTGTATCGAACGCTCGGAAATCTCCTAAGATTGTATTGACAATATTTTTACCGCCTGCAAGTTGGTACGAATCTTCAAAGTAAACCGATATGGATTCAAACATTTTATTCCCCTGAACGGTGAGGGCGAGAACCGTCACAATCGTTCCCGCAGCGAAGGCAATCAACCCGTTCAACACTTTTGTTCCGATCGGCGAACGCTCCTTCTTCCAATCAGGCAAAAAGTAGAAGCACAGGAGGAACAGGGCGGTTGTCACCGTTTCAACGACGGCTTGGGTCAATGCTAAATCAGGCGCCCGGAAGACGACGAAGAAGAAGGCGATGGAATAGCCGAGCACACCATTTAAAATAATCGCTGTCATCCGGGATTTTGCGAATAGCATGGAAAGGCCAGCAACCGCCATGGCGAGCACAATAAGATATTCGTTTGCCGTAACCGGTGCATCATTCGAGAAGTCGAACGTATAGGAACCCGTATAAACAATCGCCCCTCCAACAACTACGATAAAGAAGGAGAAGATATAGACGAGATAGTCTTTCAAATACCCTTTCATATAAAGGCGGGTAAAGAAGTGAGATGCTTTTTCCAGCAAGATCAAATTTGCATTGAAGGCTGCATCCAAGTTCCAAGTCATAGGGGCGATCGTATAAATGCCTCTCCAGTAACGATAGAATTTGTATAGGACAGCACCTAGAATGATGACTCCGATTGTCATCAACAATGCAGGGCTATTGAAGCCGTGCCACGCAACGATTTGCGGCGTCAAACCTTCAGCGCCCTCGAGTGTTGGGTAGACCGCAGCCATTGCAGGGCGCAGCAAGTAGTTTCCGATACTATTCGGGAAGAAGAAGATCCCGATGACCAGAATTGCCAAAATGGAAGGCGCAAGGAGCATTCCGAAAGGAGCTTCCCTCGACGGTTTCTCTATCCGTTCAGGTTGGAATTCCCCGAAAAACGTTTGGAATACGATAATCATGCTGTAAACGAATGTGAAGACACTGGCAAGCCAAGCAACTATGAGGAAAATTGTTCCCATCGTGCCCACATCAAAAAGCTCCAGATTACGTGCATTCACTAATGACTCAAAAAACATTTCCTTACTTAAAAATCCATTGAACGGAGGCAACCCGGCCATTGAAAAGCTGCCGATCAAAGCGATGCTGAACGTCACTGGCATGAAAGCCATAAGCCCGCCTAATCTGCGGACATCCCGCGTCCCTAGTTCATGGTCGAGAATTCCGACAACCATGAAGAGGGCTCCTTTAAAGGTGGAATGGTTGATGAGATGGAACAGTGCAGCAAATGTGGCTTGCGCGTAAATGATTGAATTTGCACTATGACCTTCATTGAGCGCAGCGGAGCCGAGGCCGAAAAGACTCATGACCAAACCGAGCTGACTGATTGTCGAATAAGCGAGCAAGGCCTTTAAATCCGTTTGCTTTACGGCGTTGAACGATCCCCAGAACAAGGTGAAGATCCCCACGCTGCTAACGATGTAAAACCAGGTCATCTCACCTCCGAAAATGGGAGTGAAACGTGCTACCAAATAGATGCCCGCCTTGACCATCGTAGCTGAGTGCAAATAAGCACTGACCGGTGTAGGTGCTTCCATCGCATCCGGCAGCCAAATATGAAACGGGAACTGGGCGGACTTCGTAAATGCCCCGAGTAAGACGAGCAGCATGGCGAATACAAAGAGAGGCTCGTCCGTATACTGACCAATCGTGACTACTATCTCACGTACACTGTACGTGCCTGTCATAGTATGTAGCATAATGAATCCGGCAAGCATCGCAATTCCGCCCGATACTGTAATGAGCATGGACTTTTGCGCGCCGTACCTTGATTTTTTCCGGTGGTACCAGAAGGCGATCAGCAGGAAAGAAGAAATGCTCGTCAATTCCCAAAAAACGTACAACACCATAAGATTATCGGAAAAAACGACTCCGAGCATGGCGCCCATGAACAGGAGAAGGTACACGTAAAAGCGTCCTAACGATTCCCGTTCGGATAAATAATAGATGGAGTAAAGGATGACCAAACTGCCGACACCCGTAATGAGAAGGCCGAATATTAAACTGAGGCCATCAAGATAAGTTGTAAAGTGGATCCCGGCAGATTCAATCCATCGGAACGTATGTGTATACGTTTCCCCTTTTGCAATAGAAGGGATAAAGCTTGCAAGCGTTACAAAAAGCAAGAGTGGAACAAGCAAGACAAACCAACCGATTTTCCTGCTTTGTATCCTTTTATAGAGAAAGGGAACGAAAATGGCAGCTATAAAAGGGATGAATATGGATAATGAAATTGTCAAACAGGTAACCTCCTGAAAAAAGGGATTTCGATGTCTTATGTAAATTTTTTCTTGATTGATGGGATAGGCTTGACTCGCGACAGAACTGGGGACATAATAGGTAGCTACAGATACCATTAGAAAAAGTTCATAAATAGAATTATACACTAAACGGATTTCCGTCGCACTTTGAGACATTTACATCTTGTCAGCCACTCATCTTTTATGTATAATATTATGGTTTTCAATTGTAAATACAAATTGCGATACAGTGAACGAAAATAAATGTAAGAGGTGACTACGGTCATGGGCAAAGTAAAAGGTCGTATGGACGAAGCAATACTTGTTTGTGTCTACTACGGTCCAAATGGCGAACGTCTCATTAGACGTGGACATAAAATGGCATCCATCATCGATTGTCCACTATATATATTAACGATTGACCCATTGCCATTCGATGAATTTGACGCCGAGAAATCCGAGTATATCGAGAGATGGCAGGAACTTGCCAAAGAGCTCGATGTTGAAGACTTCATCATTATGGATAATGAAAAACGGCCGGTTGCCAAGGCGATCAAAGAAGTAGCTCACAAACATAATATTACGCAGATCATTATCGGTCAAACTGCCCAGAGCAGATGGGAAGAGATCACAAAAGGATCATTCATGAACGTGTTGCTGCGCGAAATAACATTTGTTGATTTCCATGTCGTCTCCGTTGATCGGGCGATTAAAGATGAAATTGAAGGCATGTTCGAAAAAGGAGTGCGGGCTTATTTAGTCGAAGAAGGGGAGGGCTTTCGAATTAGCTTCACCCTTTCAAAAGAGGCGCGCTTCGAAGGTATTTTCTTTAAGGAAATCGGAACAGATTTCAATAACGGGATCTTCAAATTCATGAACAATAATAAAATGTGTCAAGTGCAGATTACAGATGACAGAGTTACCGAAGCAACTCAATTTGTCTGTAAAATCGAGCAGTGAACTTAATTATAAGCGGATGACCGGTTACTGGTCATCCGCTTTTGTTTTCCACTATTGTTTATTCTTCTCCTACAATCTTCACTTCCAGCTCCAAGTCAACGTCGAATTTCTTCTTCACTTCCGCCTTTACCATATTGATTGTATTAATGTAATCGGAAGCGGTCGCTTTATTTTTATTAATAATGAAGCCCGCATGCTTCGTCGACACTTCCGCTCCACCATGGCCTCTTCCTTGCAGGCCGCAATCTTGGATCAATTTCCCTGCGAAATAACCCGGCGGCCGTTTGAACACACTTCCCGCGGACGGATATTCGAGCGGTTGCTTCGATTCACGTTGGAACGTCAAGTCCGCGACTTTTGCATCGATTGCTTCCTTGTCTCCCTCTGCCAGTTCGAAATCAGCGGACAATACATAATACCCTTCAGACGTAATGATGCTTTTCCGATAGCCGAGCTCCAACTCATCCTTCGATAGAACAAGGCGTTTACCAGTCTTTGTAAGAACCGTGCACTGCACAATAATATCTTTAATTTCTCCGCCGTAGGCTCCTGCATTCATAGCCATCGCACCACCGATGGAGCCGGGTATTCCACATGCGAATTCAAGACCTGTCAACGATTCCTCTGCAGCGCGTCTTGAAACGTCGATAATGAGTGCTCCTGCTTCTGCGTGGACCTTATTGCCATCCACTTCAATTGCATCCAGTTTCGACAGATGAAGGACGATGCCGCGCACGCCGCCATCCCTCACGACCATATTCGACCCGTTGCCTAATAATAAAAGCGGAATTCCATTTTCATATGCATACCGCACCGTCTCTTCCGTTTCCTCGATAGTCCCCGGAATGACGAGTATATCTGCAGCTCCGCCAAGTTTTGTCATTGTATATTTGTTTAATGGTTCATCTATCCGTAGTATGCCATCTTTAATAATTCCGCGTAGTTCCTCTAACCACTGATGCTTCGACATCAACATCCAGTCCCTTCAATTCTAATGCGCTGAAAACCTTCTCTTTTTATTGAATCAAAAGAAGCCTTCACTTTTATAAGTATGCTAGCTATCCGGTGTTTTGACAAGAAATAATAACCGAGGCATTCCGAATAGCAATTAAAGGAATATTTATCTTGACTTCAAGACATATTCGAGTTATTATTTGGAATATATCTTGGAATGAAGATATTTTTGCTTGCGAGAATGTTTTCATGACTGCAGGTATACGGAATAGGGAAATGAAATGCAACGAAAAAATGGGAAGGGTGGATGGTAACATGGCAACATGGAAAGTGGACGCGTCACACACAAGTGTAGGTTTTTCAGTAAAGCATATGATGGTTTCAAAAGTAAAAGGAAGTTTTGCAGGAGTCGAAGGGACAATTGAGGGGAGTCCTGAAGATTTGACAGGTGCACAAATCAATTTCACTATCGATGCAACTTCCATTAATACAAATAGCGAAGACCGAGACAATCACCTTCGTTCAGGCGACTTTTTCGCTACAGAACAATTTCCTCAACTAACTTTCGTCTCTACGGATATCGTGAAAACAGGCGATGATGAGTACGAAGTGACAGGTGATCTGACAATCAAGGACGTAACGAAGAAAGTTACATTTGAAGCAGAATTCGGAGGCACAGGAACAAACCCATGGGGCGTTCAAGTTGCTGCATTCGAAGTCGAAGGGAAAATCTCCCGCAAAGAGTTCGGTCTCACATGGAACCAAGCACTCGAAGCGGGCGGCGTACTCGTAGGCGACGACATCAAGATCTCAATCGACCTGCAAGCAAACCCTGCTCAATAATTATATATAGCAAACGGCACGCATGAGGTGTAAACTCATGCGTGCCGTTTTTTTATTGCCGTGAATCGATGCTAGGGTCCATTCTATGTTCACCAGGGTCCATTCTTTCTAGCAATGGCTCATTTATTTGAACAAGGGCTCAATTAATCGCGCAAGGGCTCCATTATTTGCTCAAGGGCTCAATTAATCTCACAAGGGCTCCATTATTTCACCAAGGACTCAATTATCACCCACTCACTCCTCAACAAATGGCCATCGTTCCACAGTCCGTCCATGCCTTCCGGTTGTCGTCTCTGCATGCATCAATGATTGATATACCGCTTCCTCCGTCGCCTCGATGACTGCCTTGAAAAGTTCGTTCATCACTTTGGCGTCATCACGCAGCAATGTATAGCTCACCGTATCACCGCTTCCGCTCGAATGCGGAATCGTATAGGCGTTCGAGAAGGCGATGATGATGTCGCCGCTGCCGTTATGGATATGGGAGCCGGTACGACCGAGGCCGATGGAGGCGCGTTTCGCAAGTCGCTTCAACTGCCGGCTGTCCACCGGTGCATCCGTTGCGACGATGATCATAACGGAGCCGTCCGGTTTTTCGCTTTGCATTTCGCTGGATGGCTTTAAGTTGTCTTGCGCTGTCGTCATTTGCATTTTATTCCGCGCAAGCCATTCATCAATCAGACATTCTTCCGGATTGCCGAAATTCGTCAACGTCAGCACGCCGACTGTGAATGAATCCCCGTCGTGAGGGACAACCCTTGAAGAAGATCCAATCCCGCCTTTTCGACCGAAGCAGATCATCCCTTTCCCTGCACCGACATCGCCTTGTTCAAACGAACCGGCACTCGCTTCGCGGATTGCTTCAATGGCATGCTCCGGACGGACCTTCAACGAACGCATCGCGTTCAAATAGCTGTCATTGCATTCGCCGACTACGATGTTCAATGAACTGGTGGAATCCCCGATGGCGGTATTCTCCTCGAGCATATGCCTCAACGTCCCTTCCAGCACCGCGCCAACGCTGAATGTATTGGTAAGCATGATGGGGGATTCGATGACACCAAGTTCCTCCACCTGGAGAAGTCCGGCTGATTTGCCGAAACCGTTCAATACGAAACTCGCCGAGGGCACTTTCTGTTCGAAGCAATTTCCTTCATGGGGCAAGATGGCTGTGACCCCTGTGCAGGCGCTATCTGTGCCGGGCTCCTCTTTCAACGTTACATGGCCGACCGCCACACCTGGCACGTCCGTAATAGCATTCCATTTTCCTTTTAACATTTATTCCACACTCCGTTTCACTTGATGGTCCGATGTGGTCCCTCACTCTACTATGCCACTTTAAGACTGATGCATCCCGCTGCTTCTCCTGCAGCAATTTTATAGGAATAATTATCAACTTCCATGCGAATGTCTAAAACCCTTTATTTCTAAATGAAATAAACAATCAAATGTTTGTTTGATTGTCCTTGCAATCAGAAAAGTGTACACATATACTATAATCAAACGAACATTTGAATGAGGTGCCGAAATGAAAGTCAAAGATACATGCGAAGTAACAGTTGTCCATGAGGAAGTAGTCGAGAAAGTTCAAAAAGGACTGCCGGATGTCGGCGGCATGGTGCGAATATTTAAGGCGCTCGCAGACGAAACGAGATTGAAAATCGCCTATTCTCTCACGCTCGAGGAGCAGATGTGCGTCTGTGACGTGGCAGCGGTCATCGGCGCATCTAATGCGACGGCGTCCCATCATCTTCGCTATTTGCGGGAGCATAGTCTTGCGAAATCAGAGCGCAAAGGGAAGATGGTTTATTATTCATTGGCGGATGGCCATGTTTATGACCTTGTAAAGATTGCCCACGATCACGCCTCGGAAAAGGAGGATGAGCCGGATGACCACTAAAACGGAGTACAGACTCGAGAATCTCACTTGTGCAAACTGTGCAATGAAATTCGAAAACAACGTGAAAAGCATCCCCTCCGTTTCTGAAGCAACGGTCAACTTTGGCGCATCCAAGCTTTCTTTCACAGGCGAAGCGACGATGGAGGAGCTCCAGGCGGCAGGTGCATTCGATGGTATTCAAGTCGTCCCTTTGGCGAAAAGGAATACTGAGCCGAAAATTCCGTTTTACCAAAGGAAAGAAAATATCGTCACATTCTTGTCCCTATTGTTCGTCATTGCGGGGATGTATTTCACCTATCGGGACGTCCCGCATCCGACAGTAGCAACTGGACTGTTCGCAGCCGCCATCCTGATCGGCGGGACGGGAATGTTCATCACAGGCATCAAGAACCTTGTACGACTTGATTTTGACATGAAGACGTTGATGACGATCGCGATTATCGGAGCGGCAATCATCGGTGAATGGCAGGAAGCGGCTGTCGTCGTGTTTTTATTCGCAGTGAGTGAAGCGCTTGAAGCATACTCCATGAATAAAGCGCGTCAATCGATCCGCCAGCTCATGGATATCGCCCCTGCGTCCGCGCTTGTGAAAAGGAATGGCGGCATGATGGAGCTTCCGACGGAGGATATCCGAGTCGGCGATATCCTAATCGTGAAACCAGGGCAGAAAATTGCGATGGACGGCATCGTTCTGAGTGGGCAATCGACTATCAATCAGGCGGCGATCACAGGGGAATCGGTCCCCGTGTTGAAACAGCAGGACGACGAAGTGTTTGCGGGGACGTTGAATGAAGAAGGTGCGCTGGAAGTGACCGTGACAAAACTCGTCGGGGATACGACCATCGCCAAAATCATCCACCTCGTCGAGGACGCCCAAGCAGAGAAGGCGCCGTCACAGAAGTTCGTCGATCGATTCGCGAAATACTATACGCCGATCATTATCGGCATTGCCATTTTAGTCGCCATCGTCCCGCCTCTTTTCGGAGGAGAGTGGCATACGTGGATTTACCAAGGGCTCGCGGTGCTTGTCGTCGGCTGTCCTTGCGCACTCGTCGTATCCACGCCTGTCGCCATCGTGACGGCGATCGGAAATGCCGCCCGCCAAGGAGTCCTCATTAAAGGAGGCGTCTATCTTGAAGAGATGGGGCGCATTACTGCGGTCGCCTTCGACAAGACGGGCACGTTGACAAAAGGATATCCTGAAGTGACGGATTTCATTACTGAGGGTGGGGAGAAGCGGAATATACTGCAAGCGGTCGCTGCGGTCGAATCGATGTCCCAGCATCCGTTGGCACGGGCGATTGTCGATTATGCGAAAGAACAAGGCGAAGGATTAGCGGATATCCGGAACTTCCAGTCGGTCACCGGGAAAGGGGCCTTCGGGGAAGTGGATGGTGCTCTAGTCCACGTCGGGAGCATGAAATGGGCGGCAGAGCTTGCTGAACTGCCTCCGAAAATGAAAAAACGCGCAGAAGGCTTGCAACAGGAAGGGAAATCCGTCATGGCGGTTCTCTTCAATCATGAATTCCAGGCATTGATCGCAGTGACGGATCCATTGCGGGAGGAAAGTGCTGATGTCCTGCGTCAATTGAAGGGAGTCGGCATCCGGCATACGGTCATGCTGACGGGTGATGATGAGCGGACAGCTGAAGCAATTGCAACAATTGCTGGTGTGACGGATGTCCGTGCGGGACTCATGCCGGAGGACAAATTGACTGCCGTGAAAGGATTGATCGGTCATTATGGCCGGGTCGCGATGGTCGGCGACGGCATTAATGACGCTCCTGCATTAGCCGCTTCTTCAATCGGGATCGCCATGGGAGGAGCAGGAACTGACGCCGCTCTAGAGACGGCGGATATCGCATTGATGGCGGATGATCTCCGACAATTGCCGTATACGATGAAATTAAGCCGAAAAACGTTGCAGATTATTAAAGAAAATATTATGTTTGCAGTAGGCTTAAAAATTGTAGCGCTGCTTTTGATCATCCCTGGATGGTTGACTTTATGGATTGCAATCTTTGCAGATATGGGAGCGACGTTGCTCGTCGTTTTGAATTCACTTAGATTGTTGCGGATCCATAAGTAAAGTACGCAGCCCGGACGGGGGGAATTGGAATGAAATTGCGGGAATGGACGATGGAGGAACAGGAACAGCTCATCCATTTTTTAACGACGAATACATGGCCGTTTCATGGAAATGCACATCCGGAACGTGAATTGATCGAAAAGACGATCGAAGAAGGCGGTTATGAATCGGATGAAGTGAAGACGTTCTGGGTGCAAAACGAGGAAGAAGATATTGTAGGAATCGTGAAGATCCATGATTTGCAGGATGAAATTCCGCTGTTCGATTTACGGATTGCTGATCGTTATAGAGGATTCGGATATGGACCGAAAGCGCTCCGCCTCATTACGGAGTTCGTGTTCGGCATGCCGGAGGAGAAGATCCGTCTGGAAGGCCATACGCGTCAAGATAACTTGGCAATGCGAAAGACATTCGAGCGCGCAGGGTTTGTTAAGGAAGCCCACTTACGCAAAGCGTGGTTCTCACCGAAAGAGAACTCGTATTATGACGCTGTCACATACGGGATGACGCGTGAAGACTTCCTGGCGGGAACGACAACTCCTGTCATGTGGGAAGATGCAGGCATCGGAGAAAAACCGAAAAAACGCATTCCGAATTTCCCGACTGAATTTGAGTCGGAGCGGCTCATCATCCGTATGCCTGAAGTGGAAGACGCTCTTGACGTGTGGAATGCGATGCGGAATTCCCAGCCTGCCTTAAAGGAATGGATGCCATTTGCACAAAAGGCGCCTGAGCTGCATGCGACAGAGGAGAATTTGCGGCAGGCGATTGCCGATTTCATTACACGGAAGGATTTACGGCTCCATATGTTTTCGAAAGAGACTGGCGAGTTTGTCGGGTCGACGGGACTTCACCGCATCGACTGGACAGTTCCGAAGTTTGAAATCGGGTATTGGCTGGATACGAAATTCGAAGGGCAGGGGCTTATGACAGAGGCGGTTGAACGTTTGACACGCTTCGCATTCGAGGATTTGCACGCTCGCAGAGTGGAAATCAGATGTGATGAGGAAAATGTGAAAAGCCGTTCTGTAGCTGAACGGGCAGGATTTGAGCTTGAAGGGACATTGAGATGCGATTCCCTTTCGGCGGATGGTAAGCAATTGCGGAATACATGCATTTATGGAAAAGTAAAATGAGAAAGGGTGCCACTAATTGGGCACCCTTTCTTCAAACTGATCGCCTGCCGGTTAATAACTGGATGACGAATATGATTCCTGCGATGACTAACAGAAGGTGGATAAGTCCGCCTCCGACTTTCATGACAAATCCAAGCAGCCAGAAGGCGATTAGTGCTACGATAATAATCCAAAGTATTTTACCCATTTTTTTCACTCCTTCGAAGTGGTATAGTGAATTTACCCGTAAGTTGGAACTTGTAAACTGCTTACATGCATGATTTATCATTAAATGGGCAGGGAATGTACATACTGGAGGTGGAATGATTGGCAACACCAAGTATGGAAGATTATATTGAACAGATTTATATGCAGCTCGAGGCAAGGGGAGAGGCCCGCGTCTCCGATGTAGCGGAAGCACTTTCGGTATTGCCTTCATCTGTAACAAAAATGGCGCAGAGGCTCGACCGTGAAGGGTATGTCGTCTATGAGCGCTATAGAGGATTGGAACTGACAGAAAAAGGCTTGACGTTCGGAAAGAAACTCGTCAGGAGGCATGAACTTCTCGAGCAGTTTCTCCGGATCATCGGCGTTGAGGAGAAGAACATCTATGGAGATGTTGAAGGAATCGAGCATCACTTAAGTTGGAATGCGATGGACCGGATTACGGATCTCGTCGAGGCGATGAAAGAAGACGAAGCTTTCGTAGAAAAACTGAAAAAACGGCAGAGCTACTAAATGGAAGAGGTAGATAACAAATGACAGAACATAAACCGGGTTTTATTGCCCAACTGACCGTAATTGGCCAGGAAGGATCAAGATGGGTGCTGGATGGCGGAGACGAGCAGGAGATTATGATCAATGCATCGGAATTCGAATCGCCTGTCGAAGAGGGGGATGACGTCGAAGTCTTCCTATATATGAACCGGCGTGGCGAATTGACAGCGACTGCTAATATCCCGAAGATGACATGCGAGTCATTCGGTTGGGGACGAGTGATCCGGATTGATGACAAGGAAGGCGCGTATGTAGATATCGGCTCCTCCTTCGAAGTGCTCGTGAATAAAGCGGACTTGCCGAGAGTGAAGGCATTATGGCCGAAGACGGACGATGAGCTGTTCATGACATTGCGCACCGATCTCGGCGGCAATATTTTCGGACGCCTCGCAACGGAGGAGAGGGTGTTGGAATTGATTGAGGATGCGCCTGAAACCACTTTCAATAAGAACTTGAAAGCAAGGGCATACCGTCTATTGCCAGTGGGATCGTTCTTTTTAAGCATTCCGGAAACGTATCGTATTTTTGTCCACCAGACGGAGCGGGAGCATGAGCCGCGTCTAGGTGAGGAAGTGGATATCCGGATTATTGATGTGCGCGATGACGGTACGCTAAACGGCTCGTTGCTGCCAAGGAAAGAGGAGCGCCTCGGAGATGATGCGGAAACTGTTTACCGTTACCTCAGCGATGTAGGCGGGAAAATGCCGTTTTCGGATAAATCGACTCCGGATGAAATTAGCGAGATGTTCGGGATGAGCAAAGGTTCTTTCAAACGGGCACTCGGCAAGCTGATGAAGGAAGGGAAAGTTACGCAAAGTGAAGGTTGGACTACTTTGAAATGAGAACTGGAACCTTTTTCAATGCACTTCGTACTACATCATAGTACAGGAGGGAAAGCTTATGAAAAGAATATTGATGGCAGCGGGCGCATTGCTGCTAGTGGTCGGGGGCTTGATGCCGACGTATGCGAAAGCCGATACGACCATTGATGAAAAATTAGGTGTGCCCATTGTTGTATTGGGTGCGAACTTGACAGACGCAGAGAAGGAAAGCGTTAAGAAGAGCTTGAAAGTTGAAGAGAATGCCGAAGTTGAAGAGATTACAGTCGATGGCAATGATCTTGTGAAATATATTAAAGACGGCAACAGCAAAGCGAGAATGTATTCATCTGCCAAAATTACTAGGCAGGATGAAGGGAAAGGCCTCGTCATTAAGATCGTCACGCAAGACAATATTACGCAAGTGACGAACGAGATGTATGCAACAGCGATGATGACGGCAGGAATCGAAGACGCGATCGTCGAAGTGGCGGCGCCGAAGCCGGTGACGGGGCACTCCGCATTGGTCGGGATTTATAAGGCATATGAAGTGTCCGGGGAGACGCTCGATACCGAGCGGACGGACGTTGCGAATGATGAGTTGAATTTGGCGACGAAGTTTGCGAAGGACTCGGGAATCGATCAGGACAAAGTGGCCGAGCTCCTGACGGAAATCAAAAAAGCGATTGCCGACAACAAGCCTGCGACGAAAGAAGAAGTCGAGAAAATTGTAAATGACCAATTGAAGAAGTTGAACATCGAGTTGAGCGAGGCTGATCGGCAATTGCTGATCGACTTGATGGACCGGATCCGGAATCTAGACATCGACTTTGGCAAGCTGTCGGAGCAATTATCCGATATGGCGACGACAATCAAAGAGAAGTTCGGCGATATCGATCCTGGTTTTTGGGATAAAGTACAACAGTTCTTTGCGGATCTTTTTGAATCAATCAAGTCATGGTTCAAGTGATATGCCCATGCGCTATGATAGAATATTGGAAAAGGAGATGATCTCATGGAATTTAAATTAGTTGAGCTTGGCGGAGACGCATTCGCGTTCAAGCATGAAAAGGACGGAAAGTTGCTAGCTGAAATCACATGGACACTTCTCGCCGATGTCATGGTCATGGATCATACGTATGTATCGGAAGACTTGCGAGGGCAGGGAGTGGCAAAGCAACTGCTCGACCGCGCAGCAGAATATGCCCGTGAAAAAGGGTATAAGATGGAAGCGGTATGCTCGTATGTAGTCACTGCGTTTAATCGATACAAGGAATATGACGATGTGAAAGCATAAGAACAAAAAAAGGCAATCCTTCAACGATTAAAGGATTGCCTTTTATTTATTTCGATATAGAATCAAAGTCCCCATGCAGTTGTGACGAAATATACGATGCCTGTTAGTACGGATGCGCCTGCGACAGTGTAGAACATGTCCGTCGAAGTGAACAGTAGATTTTTCCCCATATTTCATCCTCTCCTTTCGCTTATTGAAGGAAGCTATCATAGGAATACAGTACCCGTGATTGACAATTCCAAAACTTCGACAATAAAAAAAGAAATAGATGAGTAATGAATCCTATTGTTATCCTAATCGTATACTTGTTATGATAGAAAATATGTAAAAGGAAAGGGTGCTTTACTTGAAACGCACAGCAGAAAAAGTATTATCCATCATTGCTGTCATTATGACTGCAATTGGAGTTATTTTTGGATTCATTGCAATGGCTATTTTTAAAATTGTGAAAAACGATCCGGCAGCCATGCGGGATTTTGAAAGGGAAATGATGGCCGATCCGGCGATGACGCAGGCCGAGATGGATGCTATTTACGGATTCTTTAATGTCATGGGCGGATTCTTCTGGTTCCTCCTCATTGCTATGATTATCAGTGTCGTACTGAATATTATTGGTATCGTCAACATCTGGAAAAACAAGAATGCCAAACTGGCAGGAATCATGTTCATTATTGCCGGCTTGTTAGGCGGGATCTTATCGTTGCCTTCCATTTTGCTTTATGTCGCTGCAGTTCTCTGCTTTACGAAAAAGCCGCCATTACAGGATGATCTTCAATATGCGGATCAATCCTACAACAGCGATGGTATGAGGCCACTGTAAAATAAAAAGGACGCTTCCCGAAGATGGGGAAGCGTCCTTTGAACTTAATAGGCATACACTGGCTCATGAATATAGTAGACGTATTGGGCTGTTTCAACTGGGTAGCCTTCAAAGTACTCTTCGAAGACTTCCAATAATTCGAATCCTTGTTTTTCATAAAAAGCACGTCCAGCCGTATTTCTGCTATCAACGTAAACGAAAATTTGTTTGGCGTTGCCGAGCATGCTGACCGTATAGTCGAAAAGTTTTTTGCCGTAGCCTGAATGCTGATGGGATGGCAAAATATACATGGCTGTCAATTCCGAGTCTCCATCTTCATCTTCCCTCGTGAAATTGAGGAAGCCGATCGGAGTTCCTTTTTCGCATTCAGCGACGAGCATATGAGTTTTTTCCATCCGCTTGATCATCATTGCATTGGAATAGGAGCGGTCGATAAATGCTGTCTGAATGTTTTCAGGAATGATCCCCGCATATGTATCATTCCACGTGATGTGGGCAATGTGTTGAATATAGCTAATGTCATCGGCAGTCATTGGTCTAATCATGTCGCAGTCACCTCCGGAAACCTTTTTGTTATCATAACAAAAAATGGGGGAATAAACTACGCTTGTCATCATAATGAAATATAAAAAAGTAAATTATCTAAAAAGTGTGCAGAATACATGGGCAATCAACTGAATTATTTGAAATGACTCGAACGATATGAGATGCTACTAGTGACGTCTCGGTTTGGAATGTCATATCCGATGAATTGGAGTTTTCGAATTCGGGAAGAGGGTATACTGGAAGTAGTAAACGATTTCTTAATCAATGGAGGAATGATAGCTATGGCACGTAAAAACGGGAATGGATTGCTTCTTGCCACATTGGCTGCAGGCGCATACGCATATTTCAGCAAAAAAGAAAACCGTGACAAAGCGATGGTTGCGGTGAATAATATGAAAACAAAGGTCGATTCCTTTATACAATCGCAAAAACTGAACCGTTCCGATGATACGAAAGCCGGTCATTCGGATCCATACGACTTGCAGGATAATAAAATGGTAAGTGAAGGCGCGCAAACCAGCGTCCATTACTACAATCAAGAAGTAGAGGATAAATCAGAGGAATCCAAAACGGACGGTCTCTACAGTAAAAAAGAAGACCCGAGCCAAGCACCGCAAAATCAATAATAATTTCGCTTCCATTATGGAGGCGTTTTTTTTATTCTTCGCATGTTAGAGTGGGAAATAAAATTTCTGCTTTATATAAGGATTGAAGCGAAAGGCGGCGACTCCTGCGGGAACAGCACGAGCTGAAGACCCCGCAACGAAAGCCGTAACGAAGAACGGCTTTTGCGAGCAAAAGCGTAGCGTTGCGAGCACAACAATGGGATGCCTTAATTTCTGCAAAGAACGCAGAAATACGGCAAATCGAACCCTTTGCTGTTCGATTGGCTGAAGCCGTGCCCGCGGAAAGCGTCCGCCTGTAGCGGAAATCCATTTTAATATTCGTTAATAACGAACATTGATTGTAATTGTACAGTGAATTGATGTATACTTTTCAGTAGTTTGAAATAGTGAAGGTGAATTTATTGAAAAAGAAAATTGGTTTATTATCGATATTGATAACCACTGCCGTTTTCCTCAGTGGTTGTTCCGGAGTCCAGAACAAAGAAGGTACATTCTATAATATTTTCGTCAAGCCGATGGAATGGCTGCTTCACTACCTTGGTGAAACATTCAACGGAAGCTATGGACTGGCAATCATCGTCATCACCGTTGCCATCCGGTTGGTGCTCATGCCGCTTATGTTGAAAAACTATAAGGCGCAGCAAGAAATGAAGGTCAAAATGGATGCCCTCCGTCCCGAAATGGAAGATATCCAAAAGCGTATTAAAGAAGCGAAAGAAAAGGAAGACAAAGAAGAGCAGATGAAGCTTCAGCAAGAGATGATGGGCTTGTACTCCAAGCATGGCGTCAATCCGCTGAACATGGGCTGTCTGCCGTTGATCATCCAGATGCCGATCATCATGGGCCTCTACTTCGCAATCCTTTACGCTCCGCCGGAATTGAAGGAGCATCAATTCCTCTGGTTCAAATTAGGTGAGCCGGATAAAATCATGATGCTAGTTGCTGGTGCGGTTTATTTCGTACAAGCGCGAGTGTCATTATGGACAATGCCTGAGCAGCAAAAGCAGCAGATGAAGCTGTTCATCTACATGTCACCGATCATGATCATGTTCATTTCATTCACGGTGATGGCGGCACTTCCGCTCTATTGGGCGGTCGGTGGGCTATTGCTCATTTTCCAAACATACTTGGGCAGGAAGTTTTACTACAAGGAAGTGGTACAACCTCTTCCTGAGACAAAGGCAGATGCGAAGGTAGATAAGAAGCCGAAGTCGAAAAAAGATTGAACAAAGGCATACAGGAGGCTGGAGAGCAATCTCCGGCCTTTTTTGGAGGGAATTAACATGAATCTGAAAAGGACGGGCGTCATCGGGATTGTTGTATTGTTAGTTGTGACGTTGTTTTTTGTCGTCAGAGGAAATCTTGATTTTGCGATTCTGACGATGATGGCGCTCTTTACGTTGACGAACGCTTCAAGGGCGAAATCGTTCAAGGAGCAAGGCCATGAAAGGGAATCCAGGTGGATGCGTTATTTATCAATCCTCTTCGCGCTTTCATTTGTTGTTGTGCTGTTGCTTATTATTTTGTAATAAAAAATGCCCTCCGATTACGGAGAACATGGTAACCATCAATAAGCCAACTTCTTGCGGGTTGCAAGTACGATGAAGATGGCAGGGATGGAGCAGACAGTCATTCCTAAAAATGCGGTTCCTGGTGAGATTTCATACAGGTAGCCAGCCGGAAACGTCAGGATGGCAGTGCTTAAACTCATTGCGAATGCGGCATAGAATCCTTGGGCCGCAGCAATCTGCGAATTGGGAAGCTTATTTGAAATGTATTGGATGAACGCGTAATGGGCGATTCCGAACGATGCGGCATGCAAAAGCTGTGTCGCGATAAAAACAAACGCTGTCGGAAAGAGAAAGATGAGGACCCATCGCATCGTCGACCCGATTGCAGCAATAAGAAACATCGTCGATATCCGCATCTCGGACAAAAAGCGATCCGCCTGGGCGAAAAAAAATATTTCAAACAGGATAGCGATATTCAAAATGATGCCGATATAAAACCCGTTGACATCCAAGTCATCGAGGAACAGGAATCCGTAATTGTAATAGGAAGCATGAGCGCCTTGCATCAGTATGGCTAGTACCATGATGATCCGAAAGCCTTTTGCCGCAAATAACGTCTTCAATCCGATCTTCCGATTTCGAGAATCCTTCTTGTCCGGTATGCTCTGCAAAACGGCAGGTGCGGGACGGGAATAGAAAATGACAGCGACCGCTAGACCAGCAATCATCATATACAGGATGGCCTGTTCATTCCAAATCGCTGTCGCAGAGCCAACGAGCAGCAACGCAATCGTATAGCCGAACGAGCCGAATGAACGGCTTTTGCCGTAATGGACCCTCTCCTTCTGCATAAGGACGGATGCGCCGCTTTCGACAGCCGGCAAGATGATTGGGTAGAAGGCGCTGAACAGAACCGTAATAACGAACAATACAATGAATGACGAGTCGGGAATATAGAGGACGACAAGAAGCAACGACAGCACCGTCATCCATTTCATGACACGAATATATGACGTTCTTGCTGTCAAATAAGGAAAGATGAGAAACGTGGAAAACGACCGGGCAATCATTCCGGCTCCCATGACGATGCTGGCGTCCTTCACGGACAACCCCTTTTCGATCGTCAGCCAACCAGTCCAATAGGGGGTAAAAACGCCCCATGTAAAGAAGAAAGTTAAAAAGCTAATCGATAGCCACCGCTGATTATTCATAAGAGTAATCCTCACAATCATTAATTTACACATTTGCAAATAAATGATAGCATACACGGACTGGAAAGAACATCGTCATATGGCGATTTGAACATAGTTAAAAATAAGAGATACCTAGAGTAGAAGGAAGGCCAACATAAGATGAACCGGAAACGAAAATACAATAGCAGGAAGAAATCCAACAAGGCATTGACGATCACACTGCTGCTGACAAGTTTGATTATGACGGCGATCGTCTTTTGGATCGCCATGAATGATTGGGATGTAAATAGAACGTTGAGACAAGTGGGAATCGGCGAAACACAAGCGCCGCCTATGGAAGAGCAGGAAACGGAGGATGCGGGCGAACCGGAAGAGACAGAGCCGGAGACGGAACCTGAAACGCCGGAAGAGGAAATACCTCCTGTCGAGGAGAAACCTATTGAAGAAGAGCCGCCTGCGGAAGTGAAAGAGCCGGAAACGAAAGAACCGGAGAAAAACGTCACACCTGTTAAACCGGCGCCGAAAAAAGAGGAGAAGCCGAAAGTGACGGCGAAACCGCCAACAAGCCCGAATAAAAGCGGCTATATCGAAGGCCAGCAGCTCCCGGACAAACCGACAGTCATTAACGGAATCCTCATTGCGAATAAAAAATACCCACTGCCAAGAACGTACGCTCCAGGTGAGAGCACAGAAGCGAGGGCGGCATTCGATGAGATGGCGGCTGAGGCTAAGCTGTCCGGCATCAATCTGACGGCATTCAGTACATATCGCTCATACGATTACCAAGTAACGCTCTACGAACGGTACGTCAACAAGGATGGCGTGGAAGCGGCGGACCGATACAGTGCGCGTCCTGGTTATTCCGAGCACCAAACGGGTCTCGCTTTCGACATCGGGGAAGTGAACTACGAAAAATATTGGGCTTCCTTCAAATTCGGGGAGACCGAAGCTGGAAAATGGGTAGCTGCAAACGCGTACCGTTACGGCTTCATCCTCCGATACCCGGTAGGAAAGGAAGATATCACTGGCTACAGGCACGAATCGTGGCATTTCCGTTATGTCGGAAAAGAAATCGCCGAAGAAATCTTTAAACGCAACATCACCCTTGAAGAATACCTTGGCTTGAAATGAAAAAATCCCTCGGCATCCAGAATTCAGGATGACGGGGATTTTTTATTTGCATCACAGGATCGGCGACAATAATCTCGAAACAGATTCTTTGATCTTGATCCATCGTGTTCGCTCCAAATACATATCGTACGTCAGCTCCGTCGATAATTGCATATCCTGTTCGAATAGTTCGGCGAGCTCATGGGATTTTTCGCGGTCATATATGAACGCGTTGATTTCGAAATTAAGCTTAAAGCTTCGGACGTCGATGTTCGCAGTTCCGACTGTGGATACTTCATCGTCGACGACAATCTGCTTCGAGTGGATGAACCCATTTTCATAAATATACACTTTCGCGCCCGCTCGCAATAGTTTACCGACATTGGAATACGTCGCCCAGTAGACAAACATATGGTCCGGCTTATTCGGGATCATGATGCGGACATCCACCCCTGATAGACATGCAATCCGCAATGCATCAAGGAAACTCACGTCTGGAATGAAGTACGGCGTCTGAATGTAAATATACTCCTTCGCCAGGAAAATCATCTTTAAATAACCGTCCTTGATCTGCTCCCATTCGGCATCGGGGCCGCTTGACACGATTTGCAGCCCGACGGATCCTTTTCGTGGAATTGCAGGGAAATAGCGCTCCGCGTATTCGATATCATCCAATTCAGTCGCTTGGTTCCAATCGAGGATGAACCTTGTTTGCAACGGATGAAGTGCACTGCCTTCAATACGGAGATGCGTATCGCGCCAATAGCCGAATCTTTTATCCAGCCCCAAGTATTCGTCACCGACATTGAAACCTCCGACATAACCGATGCGCCCATCGATGACAACGACTTTGCGGTGATTCCGGTAATTGAGCCTGGGGTTGATTAGCGGGAGGATGGCTGGGAAGAACGCGGCCACTTCGCCTCCGCAGTTGATCAATTCTTTCAAGTGCTTAGTGCGGAGTCCACGCGAGCCGATATCGTCAAACAGGACACGAACTTTCACACCTTGCTTCGCCTTTTTGATAAGAACGTCCAGAATGCGGTTGCCTAAAGAGTCCAACCGCAGAATATAATATTGAAAATGGATATGGTCTTTTGCGTTTTCAAGATCTTTCAGCAAGGCATCGAATTTTGCAACGCCGTCATTAAAAACCTGAACATCATTGTCCTGTGTCAGTACTGCGTGGTTATTTCGAAGATGGAGGTAAATCATGTCTTGGTAAAGTGCTGTGTCATCCAGTCTGAAATCGAATGTCCCTTTCTCGATGGATTCAATTTGGTAATCGATCAATGTCTCAATGCCGATCCGATTTTTCCCTTCCCATCTGGACGAGTGCTTTCTTCGTAATTTTCTTCCGAATAGTAAATAGATGATAAAACCAAATAGTGGTACGAAGAATAAAACGAGAAGCCAAGCCCATGTTGCTGTGGGATCTCTTCTTTCGAGGAAAATCAGCGCAATCGCAAGGAAAATGTTCAATATGAAAATGGATGTTAAGGTAATCGTAACAAAACTTGCCATATAAGCCCTCCTTAAGTGACTGCTACCTATTAGTATACCGAAAACCAACCGAAATAGAAGGGAATATCATCCACATGTGGGGACTTCTGTAGTCGAAATTCGCTTTCAGAAAAAAGATTTATAGAAGAGAGTTAATCCTACTTGACTGATAAGATTTAAGGGTATATAGTCTTTTTATAGTTTTTATTTATTCCTGAAGGGGGAAAAGAAGTGGATACAGTTTTACTGCTTGTTAATATAGTAGCATTGTTGCTTTTAATAGGACTTCTATATACTATGCATCGCAAAAACGTTTCGTTTTCAAAAAGGGTTTTTACAGGTCTCGGGCTAGGAATCGTTTTCGGGTTCATCTTGAATATCGCATACGGCGCCGACTCAGAAGTGCTGGCGGAATCGGTCAGTTGGTTTAATGTCGTAGGAACTGGCTACGTTAAGCTTCTTCAAATGATTGTCGTTCCTCTTGTGTTCATATCGATTCTTGGTGCGTTCACAAAAGTGACGATCGGCAAAAACTTCGGTAAGATGGCTGGAATGATTTTAGGGATTCTTGTCGGTACGACTGCGATTGCTGCAGCGATCGGTATTTCGGCATCGTTGCTGTTCGGACTGGATGCCTCTGAAATTGTTCAAGGCGAGGCGGAAGCTGCTCGTGGCGTTTCCATCGAGGAACGTTCCGCAGATATGGCTGGCAAAGCATTGCCGGATCAAATTCTGGAACTCTTGCCAGCGAATCCGTTTCTGGATTTCACAGGAGCGCGTCCGACATCGACGATTGGTGTCGTCATCTTTGCTGCGTTTCTCGGATTTGCCTATTTGGCACTGGTGAGACGGGATGAAGAGAACGCGAATTTAGTGAAGAAGGGGATTGATGCCCTCTATTCATTAATCATGGGTGTCGTGCGGATCGTGCTTCGGTTGACGCCTTATGGAATTTTGGCGATCATCGCAAGGACGGTTGCAACATCCGACTTTGCAGCAATCTTTAGCTTAGGGAAATTTGTCCTTGCTTCGTATGCCGCATTGCTTGTCATGTTCCTCATTCATTTGATCATCATAACAGTATCCGGATTGAATCCGGTCACGTATGTGAAGAAGACTGCAGAAGCTTTGCTGTTCGCTTTCTCGTCAAGATCGAGTGCAGGTACTTTACCACTTAACATCAAAACACAAACCGATCGCCTTGGCGTTCCGGACGGGATTGCAAACTTTGCGGGCTCATTCGGATTGTCAATCGGACAGAACGGCTGTGCAGGCGTGTATCCGGCGATGCTCGCTGTCATGATCGCACCGACTGTCGGTCAGAATCCATTGGAGCCGACATTCCTGATCACATTGATTGTGATCGTCGCTATCAGTTCGTTCGGTGTTGCTGGAGTTGGCGGGGGAGCTACATTCGCAGCGATTCTCGTGTTGTCCGCTTTGAATCTCCCGGTTGCATTGGCAGGTTTGTTGATTTCAGTTGAACCGCTGATCGATATGGGACGTACTGCGTTGAACGTTAGCGGTTCGATGACCGCGGGTGTTACAACTGCTAGGGTTAATGGAGAGTTGGATAAGGAAATCTTTAACGGTTCGATTGAGCATCAGTCAATCGAGGCATAATGGAAATGCCGCCGAAGCTATATGCTTTGGCGGCATTTTTTCATGTTCTCCGAATCAAGAGATTCGTATCCATAATGAAATCTTTATAAGGTGTGTGTGGCATATCGGAAATATTATTCACTGCGATGTCAATTGATCGGATAGCTTCGACTTCATCCCCTAGGGCCTGATGGCAAAGAGCGGCATACGCATCCTTCTCGTAGAAAATCGATAAATCGAATGGATGGTGCACATAATCCGCAATTACAATTTTCCCGAAGCAGGCAAGTGCCTCTTCATATTTTCCTAGGCCGTATAAAGCTTTTCCTTTTTCCATATAGGAATAGGGCCTGTGCGATTTGGTGAGATGAACTTCACCATAATGCCCATTGATAAGATCCAAAGCCTTCTTATACTCCTTTTTATAGGAGGTTAAATAATGGACCCTTGCAAATTTAGTGAAGAGGATTGCTTCTTCATCATCAGCAAATTCCCCGTAAAGCTCTATCTTTCGCTCATAATACTCCATTGCTTCTACATCCTCATTCATCATTGCGTGGAAGGTTGCCAAGCGATACAGATGATCAATCCGGTAAAAAACCTGTTTTTCCTTTGAATACTCAATACCTTCATTCATGACGCGGATCGCTTCTTCCGCATTCCCGACCGCATAGTGCAGCACTGCCTCTAAATAATCGAAGTCAAGACGAGTGAGGGGATCGATAAGCCCATTTCGTGCCTCAGCTTGGGATCGCTCGGCCAATAATAGCTCAAGGGCGGCATTGTAATCATGCTCTGTGAATTTCACTAGCGACCGGAATATGCCGACCGCTGCAAATCGGCGGGTAATATTCATTTGATCGTAAATGTCTGCCGCCT
Source organism: Sporosarcina luteola (assembly GCF_023715245.1). Taxonomy (GTDB): domain Bacteria; phylum Bacillota; class Bacilli; order Bacillales_A; family Planococcaceae; genus Sporosarcina; species Sporosarcina luteola_C. The sequence continues at coordinate 27,736 of NZ_JAMBNV010000002.1, read as the reverse complement.
TGTCTAAAAGTTCCTGCCAACCATCCTGCTTTTCGTAGTATAGGCTGCGACCGTAAATATCCAACAGTCTCGCAGCTTCATAGCCTTGTGTCAATTTCTCCACATACGGTCCCACTAAATCGAGGATCTTTCCGTGTTCATCCGTCAGTTCATCGAAATCTACAATGAACAGTTGCTCTGCAGTTTTCAACACTTCTCTCAATTCCTGCGTGTCGTTCTCTTCCAAAAGCTCGGACATTTCAACACCCAGTCGCTCCGCGATATACGATAAGCTCTCCATCGATGGATTCGCTTTATTGTTCTCAATTAAACTGAGCATTCCCTTTGTCAGCTGATCGCCTGCCAATGCTTCCAATGTCATCTTCCGCTGTTTTCGCAGCGTCCTGATCCGTTCGCCTAACGTACCCATAAGGAACACTCCTTTCATCGTTTTACATATAGTTTAATTATATTAAACTTTCTCTTGTATTGGAAGAGGGGGCGTGCTATTATTTGTTTAATGAAATTAAACTTCCTGAATGGAGTGACTATTTTGAGTGAAGCAATGAAATTGAAGAGAGCAACGTACCACCTGTGGACATTTACAATCAGTAAGCTTATTGCATCGTTCGGGGCGCAGGTGTATGCGTTTGCCGTAAGTTTTTATATTTTGCAATTGACGGGGTCAGCGACGAGCTTTGCGACGAACCTGATTTGCAGCATCTTGCCGCGTACGTTAGTCGCGCCATTTGCGGGTTATGTCGCAGATAGGTATTCAAGAAAGGCGATTGTCATAACGGCACAAATTGCTTCCACCATAGCGATAGGCGGCCTTCTCACAGTCAGCGTAGTCTCGGGAATTTCGCTAGTTGCCATTTATATCACCACAGCAATATTGGCTGTCACGTCCACGTTTTCAGGGGTGACATTCAGCTCGTCGATAACAGGCCTTGTCGATGAAAATCGAATTCAAAAGGCAATGTCACTTAACCAAATGTCGATTTCGTTCGCAGCAATCGGCAGCCCGGCAATTGCGGGCGTGTTATATGGAACGGTCACAATGCCGGTATTCCTTGTGATGTACATGTCGGCATCGATGATTGCAGTTCTTCTTGAATCGACGATGAATTTCAATCTGTTCGCAAGAAGGAAAGAAGTTGTAGAAGGGGAACCGAAAGAGTCGATGTTGCAAAGTATGAAAGCCGGGCTTTCCTATTTGAGATTGCAGCCGGTTGTCATGGCAATCATTTGGATCTCATTATTCATCAACTTCCTATTCGGTGCGTTCATGGTCGGTTATTCATTCATCCTTATCGAAAAGATGAAAATGGCGCCAGAGCACTTCGGCTTTACCGAAGGGGCATTCGCAGTCGGGATGCTGCTCATGTCGATTTACTTATCGATACGGAAAGAAGTGAAGTTCCCGCTATTGGTTGGAAAGCGGGGAATTATCGGAATGTCCTTGATCATGAGCGGAATAGCATTTCCGCTTATCATAGCCATGCCATATCCAGGGATGGTCGTCTACTATGCAACTCTCATGTTCAGCTTCGGATTGATACAGATTATCGTCAATACACCGATGATGGTCATGATGCAAAAGATGATTGACGACGATTACAAAGGACGCGTCTTTTCGATTCTCGAAACGATGGCTATGGCGCTTATGCCGTTAGGAATGGTATTGTACGGATTTCTGTATGATATTTTACCGGCACAATGGATTCTGATCGTGTCCAGTCTGTTGCTCATTGGAGTTGTCCTCGTGCTGGCAAGACCGTCAGTCGTACGGATGGCGCATCCGGAGTTGGATAAAACAAAAATCTTAAAAACGGAAATGGTGCAAGAACAGTAAAATGGGGGATTTGGTTAGGGGGAGAGCTTTTACTTCTAATCAATCGCACTAATGTTTAGTTAATTGAAACTATTCTTCATGGAGAACCGTATATCTATAGGAATCATTAATCGTAAAAACGGAAGTTGTGCAAGAACAGTAGAATGGGGGATTGGGGAATGGAAAAGATTTTTAAACAAATTGTAGACATTATGCAGAACGACTATGCGGGTTGGAAGGATAAGCGAGGGTGTGACAGACCAGAGCATTTCCTTGAATTGATTAAAGGGAATGATCAGTTGTCGAATAAGGAATTCAAGGAAATTGTTGAAGAGTACTTGCTCGATTTCAACGATCGACATATTCATTTCATTATGGAAAACGCGGACAATGAACAGCCGAAAGACCGCGGCTTCAAAGTGCGACGCTACAAAGATCGGCTGTATGTTACGGAAGTGGATTCGGAGGAGCGGCTTGAGCCTGGGATGAGTATTGTTTCGTTGGGTGGAAAAAGCATCCTTGAATTGAAGGAACTTTATCAAAGAAGGCTGAATGAAAACCATCCTGAGCGGGAGAATTGGGCACCGATCTTAATGCTTTATCCGGAAGGCGAAGTAGTAGGCGCAAATGGAAAGCAGAAATTCACATTCGGCTTATATGATAAAAAACCTTATGTCCCGACGTATTCTGTAGAGAAGAGGCAAGACACGGTTTTTATTACGATGACCGATTTTGCAAATCCGGACGCCATCGCGAAAATGGTCGTGGACAATAAAGAGTTTCTTGAAACGACGGAGAAGTGGATTATCGATGTACGCGTAAATTATGGCGGATCTGATGCCAGTATTTATCCATTGCTTCCTTATTTGATGCCTGAAGAGGGTATGGAGCTGGCGGGGTCTGACGATGATAAAATGTTGATTAATTGCACGGAAGCAAGCGCGATTCGTGTTTTGCCTGAACTGGAGGAGATGCTTGCAGGAACGGATGATGAGCACGCGCGTCATGTATTGGAAGTTTTTAAAAACGAATGGGAGCGCAATCGTGGGAAAGGATTCGTGGAATTTGATTTTGGCGATATGGTTAGCGATACCTTCGTCAAAGGAATGAAACACCCTTCCTCAATTATTGTTTTGACGGATGTTTATTGTGGCAGTTCGGGAGACTCCTTTGTGGAACTTGTAAAAAAATCTAATAAAGTGACGGTCATTGGCAGGGCGACTATGGGACTGAATGATTACGCGAACTTGGTTAGCATGAATTGGGAGGAAGGTTTTGAGCTGATGTATCCATCTTCCCGTTTAACCAGAATTGATAAAGGGCAGGGCATGACGGGCGTTGGCATTACGCCGCATATTCATATTCCATGGACACCGGAGCATATTGAGAAAGATGTGGATGTGGAGAAGGCTTTAGATCTTCTGTCGAGAAGTAGTGTTGAAGTGAACTAATAGGGTGACCTAAATGAAAAGCGAAGCTCATCCGGTATCCGGAAGGGCTTCGCTTTACTTATGCGTTGCGCAATGTCTTCGAAGATTTGCGATACATGAAAATGAGGACGATTGAAATGACTGCGAGTGCTGCGGATATAAAGTATATCCCGCCGTTCATTGTCGTGAGTAGCCATGTGAATAAAAGCGGTCCAATGATCCGTCCCATATTGTCCATTGAATACGTCATGCCGGCAGCAGTTCCATACTTCCCGCCGGATTCCTTTGACGTCAACGAAACGAGGATTGTCCGCGTGAGTGCGTTACCTGCTGTGAAGATACTGAGCGCAACACCTGCCCAGAAGAGACTACCTGTGAACGGAATCAAGATCAGTCCAATGGCCGTAATGACTTGGCCGCCCAAGATCCATTTCGTTTCCGTCCCGTTCTTCACCCGACGGACGACACCGCCTTGAATGGCCGCGTCTACAAATCCGCTTGCCATGAACAAATAGCCGATTTGCTTAGGGGTGATTTCGATTGCGGAAATCTGGAACAATTGGAATGTGGATTCGATTCCTGCCAAAATCAATGTCACCATGAAGGAGAGTAGGAACAAGTTCCGTATCCGATAGTGCCACAGCATCATACCGCCTTTCGGGAGCAATGCCCGTTTATTCACCTCGCCAGTACGCTCCGGCTCTTTCAGAATGATTCCCGCGTAGACTAGAAGAAGCAGCGTTAATATGCCGGACGCGATAAATGGAGTTTGCAGGCTAATGTCGCCGAGCACGCCGCCGATCGCAGGACCGAAAATGAAGCCAAGTCCGATCGACATGCCGAGCAATCCCATATATTTATTCCGATTCTCTTCCGTCGTCATATCCCCTACAAACCCGGTAACCGCTGTGTACAATGCCCCCGAGAAAATCCCACCGACGACACGGGAAAGGTACAGCAACGTTAGGTTATGAATGAAGAATGCGAACAGGAAAAAACTCAGGCTGAAGCCAAGAAGCCCAATTAGTATTAGTTTCTTGCGCCCGACACGGTCGGATAATGAACCCCATAGCGGAGCGGTGAAAAAAGATGCGAGAGAATAAACCGTCAGCAATCCGCCAACATGGATTTCGGATAGACCCTGCTGCACAATCACTTCCGGCAAAACAGGGATGATGATGCCGAAACCTAGATATACGAAAAATTGAACAGACATTAAGAGTAGAATTGGTTTTTTCATGTATGTACCTGCTTTCACTTTGACATCAATACGACTATTTTACTCTGCCAATCGTGTAGTGACAAAGGAAAAGGTGTTTAATGCAATGAGCTCTTCTTAAAACGCAAGCTTTTATTTTTCTTTCGTGTATAAAGCATTTACAAAAGGCGAACAATTTGTAACATAATTGAAAGATTTAAAAGTGGACAGGAGTGGTATGATGTGTATAGATGAAAAATGGCATGATTTTCATATTGATCATGAAACTTTCCAATGCGAAGACACGTCAACAACATATAGAAAGGTCGAGGTGGAAAAGATGGCGAATGAAAAGGTTGATTTGAAAAAAATCATCTCCAACTTGGCGAAGTTGGGTGTTTCGGCAACAGCAACTAAATCCCGTATGGAAATGCTGAAAGCCCTCGCGCCACCTGTAAATGACCCGCAAATACAGTCATAACAAAAAATCTCCCGCATACTTGCATGCGAGAGATTTTTTTATGCTTTTATGGGACGTGTTATGCGTGAATTCAATGGTTTATGCGCGTTTACGATTGTTTATGCGTGGAAAAATAGATTTATGAGCCTTTCCAGCTGTTTATGCGTGGAAAAATGGATTTATGCGTTTTTCCAGCTGTTTATGCGCGAATAAAACAATTTATGCGTTTCTGCAGCAGGCGCCTTCCGCTGCCCGTTATTGTCTAGCTCCAGGCGCCAGATGCTCGGGTCATAAGTCACAGCTGCTGTGTGGCATAGACCGCCACTTCGCATCTTTGCCTTATGCCGGTCGCATCTAGGCAGGCGCCTTCCGCTTTTCTTTATTCCTCATCATCCGAGCTGAACATGTACGTCCGGTGATGGAATTTCATGCTGAAGACGAGGCCGATGGCGAGCATATTGCCCATCAATGAGCTGCCTCCGTAACTAATGAACGGGAGGGGAATACCCGTTATCGGCAATAGCTGGGTCGTCATGCCGATATTTTCAAATACGTGGAACGTGATCATTGCGATGATGCCAGCGCAAATGTATGTACTGAAAGGATCCTTCAGTTCGAGCGTGATCTTCGTCATATGATAAATCAGGAAGAAGTATAGGCAAATGACGAGGCTTGCGCCAATGAAGCCCCAGTCTTCCCCGATGACGCTGAAGATGAAATCGGTATGGCTTTCTGCGACATACACTTCGCGCCCTTTGAACCCTTTTCCGAATATCTCCCCTGATCCGATTGCATTCAAGGAAGTGATGAGATGGAGCCCTTCATTCGACGCATAGGAATACGGATCGAGCCATGAATAGATCCGTTCAAAGTGGTACGGTTTGAAACCGAGCTTCGCCATAAATTCCTGCGCGTATAGTGCCATCCAAAGCAGTGTTCCTCCCAGAGTTGCGGTTACAGCGAAAATCGGTAGGATGATGCGCCAAGTGATGCCTGCCACGATGACCAATGCGACAGTGATGGCAATGAAGACTAGCCCGGTTCCTAAATCGGGCTGCAGCATGATGAACGAGAACGGAAGGAGGAAGACTGCGGCGATTTTACCGAGCAGCAAAAAATCGGTCTGCAACGTCTTTTCCAAATAGCGTTCGTGGTGATTCGTTATCGTGCGCGCCATGCCGATGATGAAAAACGTCTTCATGAATTCAGCGGGCTGGATGCTGCCGATGCCGAATGGCAGGTGGAACCAGCTTTTCGCGCCATTTCTGCGGGAGACAAGTTCCATGCTTTCAGGCAAAATGAAAAGCGTTACCAAGAGAAATACGCCGCCACCGTAGATGATCCAGGCAGCTTTCTTATATTGTTCCGGCTCCAAGTACATTGTGATGGCGATTATGATAGAGCCGATGACATACCATTGGATCTGTGACGGGATGAAATTTACCGGAATGGAGTTTATCTTATATTGTCCTGTCGTCTGAGCGGATGCGATGGCGATGATGCTGATTACGAAGAATAGCAACAGGATGAAAGCAAGCGGCCAATCGAATCGATCTACAGGTTTTTTATCTAAATTCATTTAATTCACCTTATCAGTTAGTTGGATTTGCAGAGAAACTACATATTATTATAACGGAAAACGGAGTGTTTGTACGTATATATCTATAAGTCAATTATCAAACTACTCGTGACACTAGCATACATATAGAGAGAGGAATCTTTCAAACTATAGTATAGCGCATGTAGTGCCTGTAATCATATCCTTCAAAGTGACGTCCTTTTGGGTAGGAAGTTGCCAAAAATGAAAAAGGTCCTTCCGGATCATCATATTATACGAACGGGTACGTCGTTTCGTGGTAAACTATAGGAACGAAAATCTAACGGTTAGTGAGGGAGATTTATGAAAAAGAAACTGGGTTTAGTGTATGGCGGCAAATCAGCTGAGCACGAAGTATCCCTATCAACTGCCACGGCGGTTACAAATGCGATTGACTTTGATAAATATGAAGTGATTCCTGTATATATAACGTATGAAGGCGAGTGGAGGAAAGGCGAGCCTCTCGCAGCTCCTGCCGAATCGATCGAGGAATTGCGGTTGGAACACGTTGGAGGAAAGCCCGACAGCATCCATGATTTTTTGAATGGAAACGGGACACCTGACATCATCCTTCCACTGTTGCACGGAACGAACGGGGAAGATGGAACGGTTCAAGGACTGTTTGAAGTGATGAACATCCCGTATGCAGGCAATGGCGTACTATCTTCTTCTGCGGGCATGGATAAAGTCGTCATGAAGCAGCTATTCGCACAAGCCGGACTGAAGCAAGTTCCTTACGTCCATTTCATCCGCACTCAATGGAAAAAGGACCAACAGTACTGGGTTGAAAAAATGGAGAAGGAATTGACGTTCCCGATGTTCGTTAAGCCTGCAAACTTGGGTTCAAGTGTAGGCATCAGCAAGGCGACGGATCATGAGAGCCTTATCGCCGCAGTCAATTTCGCTTTGAAATTTGATCGAAAAATTATCGTTGAGCAAGGAGTCACTGCGCGTGAAATCGAAGTCGGCATCCTTGGCAATGATGATCCGGCGTGTTCCGTCCTCGGGGAGATTAAACCCGTTGCGGCATTTTATGATTATGAAGCGAAATACCAGGATGGCAGTACGGAATTGCTCATTCCTGCCCCGGTGACTGACGAAGTGGAAACCACATTGAAGGATATGGCGATCCGTGCATTCAAAGTGCTTGATTGTGCAGGGCTCGTACGGGCTGACTTTTTCGTGACGGACGAGGATGAAGTGCTCATCAATGAGATCAACACGATGCCTGGCTTCACGCCGACGAGCATGTTCCCGCTGCTATGGCAGAATACAGGCACGTCCTACCCGGAATTGATTGACAGGCTGATTGAACTGGCACTAGAACGGCATGAAGAGAAGAAACAGATACAATATACAATGGATTGAGTGTGATAGATTGTGAAACGGTTAATGACAGTACTGGCAGAGTGGCTGCAAGCGGATGGGCAACTAATGGAAGATGTACGTGTAAGCGGGGTATCGATTGACACGCGTACCCTTAACGAGGGCGATCTGTTCATCCCGTTCCGCGGCGAACTGGTGAATGGCCACCAATTCGTCCGTCAAGCGATTGAAAAGGGCGCAGCTGCTTCACTGTGGATGAAAGATGAGCCTGGTGCTCCTGCTGACATCCCCCTCATTTTCGTCGATGACCCGGAACTCGCGCTGCAACAGCTAGCTCGTGCTTACCGGGAAGAGCTTGCGTGCAAGTTCATCGGCATTACCGGCTCGAACGGCAAGACGTCGACGAAGGATCTGGTTGCAAGCGTCCTTTCGCCGTATTTCAATGTTCGAAAGACGGAAGGCAATTTCAATAATGAATTAGGGTTGCCGTTGACGATTTTATCATTGGAAGAAGATACAGAAGTCGCCGTCCTTGAAATGGGGATGAGCGGTTTTAATGAAATTTCTTTCCTCTCGTATTTGGCAAAGCCGCACTATGCCGTCATTACAAATATCGGCGAAGCGCATTTGCAGGATCTCGGTTCCCGTGAAGGGATCGCAAAGGCGAAATTCGAAATCATCGATGGACTGCAAGAAGGCGGTGCTCTTTTCTATGATGGCGACGAACCATTATTGCATACGTTAGTATCGGCGCATCCTGAGCTGAGAGCGATCTCTTTCGGCCGCGGTGAGAAAACAGGTCTCTCTCTTATCTCAACTGAGTCGGGTGACGAAGGAAGCCGTTTTTCCGTTAAAGGAGTTCTCGATGGCAGTTTTACAATTCCTGTTTTCGGATCCCATCAAGTTAAAAACTCGCTCGTAGCGATATTGATCGCGCATGAACTTGGTCTCAGCCATGATCAGATCGAGGCGGCACTCCGTCAATCAAAGCTCACGGATATGAGGATGCAGCCTGTCGTCGCTGACAATGGAGCGTTGTTCATCAATGATGCGTATAACGCCGCACCGACATCGATGAAGGCGGCACTGTCATTCCTTCAGGAAACGGGACTTCGCAAAGAAAAATGGGTCGTTTTGGGGGATATGCTGGAACTTGGCGAAAATGAACGGCATTACCATGAATCGATTGCCCAACAGCTTGGCACTATAAGCTTAAAGGGAATCCTTTTATTTGGACCGCGAATGAAATGGCTTTATGAAGAGCTGCAGAAAAATGGGAATGAAACAAAAGTCATCTGGTCGGAAAACAATTATGATCCGTTAATCGCGTCGCTTCTTTCATCCATCGACGGGAATTCCATCATTTTGTTGAAAGGGTCAAGAGGAATGGCGCTGGAAAGGATCATGGATGGTGTAATGCAAGCATGAAAACAGGTGTATTGTTCCTTCATGGATTTACCGGAGGAATGTTTGAAGTCCGTCCTTTCATTCATTATGTGGAGGAGAGGACGGATTGGATCACTTCCGTGCCGATACTGCCGGGACATGATTTTCCGGTCGATCTAAGCAAGGTTTCCGCGGAAAACTGGATGATGGAAGCGGAGCTTGCCCTCAACCGGTTGAGGAAGGAGACCGTCCGCATCATCATTGTCGGCTTTTCGATGGGGGGCATCATCGCGCTTTATTTAGCTTTGCGCTACAAAATCGAAAAGCTTGTCCTTCTCAGTGCGGCGGCGAAGTATATCAGTCCGCGCATACTTCTCGCGGATGCGGCCGTTTTATTGACTGAATCCGTAACGAAAAGTTTTCCGCCGAACACGTTCTATCATTTGTACGACTATAAATTGCGGCATACGCCGCTCCGTGCTGCGAAGGAGTTCATGCGGGTCGTCAAAATGGTGGAACCGTATTACGGAAAGATCACGACGCCCGTCTGCGTAGTGCAGGGGAAAAAGGACGGCATCGTTCCGTTTTCGACAGGGGAGCATCTATTGCGCGCACTCGGATCTCAACAAAAGCAGCTGATTGTATCGGAAAACGGAAAGCACCATATTTGCTACAGTGACGATAACAACGAATGGTTTGCAAAGGTGTATGAATTCATGAAGAAAGAGTCACGTGAATTCTGATTATTACTTTTAAAGCGGATTGATTGCGGATAACCATCGGGCGTGATAAACTACTATGAGTATTGGATACATTTACACGAGACTCTTCCGGTGACGAAGAGTACTTTTTTTTGAATAAAAAGGTTTAACGTCTTCCGGGGCATTTTCCCGAAGCGAAACCCGATCGGCAAAGACAAGCTTTCCTTTTCACTATTGCCTCTGAATTTTTATGAAGTTCAACCCTTGAACTTTTATCCACTCCAGAGAATACAAAATATCGGAAACGTTCCCATAGAAGTTTAAGGCTCGAATTTGCCGTGCTTTCATTTGCAAATGTAACCAATTGCTAAATGAAGAAACCAAAGGAGATTGAGAAGTTTGACAAAATTTTCAGAACTTAATATTAGCGAATCCACACAAAGTGCTCTATCGCGCATGGGGTTTGAAGAAGCAACACCAATCCAAGAAGGTACTATCAGATTTGGCATGGAAGGCCGAGATGTCATCGGTCAAGCACAAACAGGTACGGGTAAGACTGCTGCTTTCGGGATTCCGATCATTGAGAAAATCGATGTGAACAATCCTGCAGTACAAGCATTAGTCATTGCACCGACACGTGAATTGGCGATTCAAGTATCCGAAGAAATTTATAAAATCGGATACGGAAGACGCGCTCGTGTATTATCTGTTTATGGTGGCCAAGAAATTGGTCGGCAAATTCGAGCATTACGCAATAATCCACAAATTATTGTCGGAACTCCGGGACGTATTCTTGACCATATCAACCGTAAAACGTTGAAACTGAACAATGTAAATACGCTCGTCCTTGACGAAGCGGATGAAATGCTTAACATGGGCTTCATCGAAGACATCAACACGATTTTGGCAAGTGTTCCAGATACTCGCCAGACACTTCTATTCTCTGCTACAATGCCTCCTGCAATCCGCAAAATTGCTGAGACATTCATGAAAGAGCCTGAAATTGTAAAAATCAAGTCAAAAGAAATGACTGTTGAGAACATCGACCAATACTTCGTTAAAGCACAAGAAAGAGAAAAGTTTGACGTACTTTCACGTCTGTTGAACGTTCACCAGCCTGAGCTTGCGATCGTATTCGGTCGTACGAAGCGCCGTGTCGATGAAGTGGCACACGCATTGAGCATCCGCGGCTACTTGGCAGAAGGAATCCATGGCGACTTAACACAAGCAAAACGGATGTCTGTTCTTCGCCAGTTCAAGGACAATAAAATCGACGTTCTCGTTGCAACAGACGTAGCAGCTCGAGGACTCGACATCTCTGGTGTCACACACGTTTACAACTTCGATATTCCACAAGATCCAGAAAGCTATGTACACCGTATCGGCCGTACAGGACGTGCTGGTAAAAGCGGTATGGCGATTACATTCGTAACGCCGCGTGAAATGGGTTATCTCCGTACCGTCGAGGAAACGACGAAAAAACGGATGACTCCACTTCAGCCGCCAACAGAAGATGAGGCATTGATCGGTCAGCAACGTCTTGCGATGGAACAGCTAGCTGAGATCATCGAGAAAAATGAATTGACTGATTACCAACCATTGGCAGCAGAACTTCTTCAGAAATTTGATGCGAAGGATATTGTCGCGGCTGCAGTCAGATCATTGACGAAAGAACCGGACGATACACCTGTTAAAATTACGGAAGAACGCCCATTGCCTTCCCGTAATTCGGGCTCACGTGACCGTGGCGGCTATAAAGGCAGCCGTGGCGGCGGACGTTCACACGGAGGCGGACGCGGTTATGGCGGAGGCGGCGGTTCACGTCGTGGAAGCCGTGACGGCGGAGGCGGACGTAGAGACCGTTCAAGTAGTTCTAGAGGCAAATCGGATAGATAATAATACCCCCGGAGATGACAACCTCATCCCCGGGGTTTTTTTAATATATAATTGAAACATTATCAGGATTGCTACGTATACAATGGAAGAATAGAAAGAGGTGTTGTGAATGAGAGCTCAACCTGCTAACAGGATATCTCCGAAAGGTTTGAAAGTCTGGCGATTATACGGCTGGATTCAAACAATCATTCTCGCTTTGGTGGCCATCGGCGTCGGCGTGCTTGTATACATATTTGAATGGCCGTGGTGGATCTACCCGCTGGAAGCCGCTGCACTCCTCCTATTCGCTTATTTCATCATCATTTTATTCCCGAAGGTGAGATGGATGAGGTGGCGGTATGAAGTGAGGGAGTCCGAAATCGAATTGCAACATGGTCTGTTCATTGTGAAACGGACATTGATCCCAATGGTGCGCGTCCAACACGTTGATACATCCCAAGGTCCGATCTTGCGGAAATACGGTTTGGCTGAAATTTCGATTTCGACAGCAGCCACGGTCCATACGATCCCAGCGTTGATCATGGCGGAGGCGGATGAACTGCGCGGCAGGATTTCCGTGCTTGCGAGGGTGGCGGAAGATGATGTCTGAACAACGTTATAAGCTCCATTGGATCACAGCGGTAATTGAAACGCTCAAAACGTTGAAAGAGGCAATCCTGCCACTTGTCGTTCTGATTTTCGCAAATGGATTCAAAGGTGGAGGGACAGGTCTCTGGTATGTGGATTATTTATCCTTCATCATTTTCGGTGTGTTGATCATCAGTTTGTTCGTAAGCGGAATCATCAAGTGGAAGCGTTTTGAGTATTGGTTCGAAGACGATGAACTTCGAATCGAGTCAGGTTTATTCGTGAAAAAGAAAAGGTATATCCCTTTCGACCGGATACAAAGCTTGGACTATACGGAAGGGATTTTCCACCGACCGTTCGGGCTTGTGAAAGTGAAAGTGGAAACAGCGGGCAGTTCTAACGCGAAGCAGGCAGAAGGAGAATTAACTGCGATAACCAAAGAAGCCGCTAAGCGTGTGGAAACCGAAATGGCTGAAGCGAAGAAGCGGCAGAGGGAAATGCCTGTCGCAGATGGAGAAATGGTCTCTCCAATAGAAGAGATGCCGATGGAAGAGGAATTGAATTTCCGTAAAATGTTCACGATGACATCGAAAGACCTGTTGGTGCTTGCCACAACTTCCGGAGGTGTAGGTGTCATTCTATCCGGGGTGGCGATCTTCCTCTCACAATTTGGGGAACTGCTTCCATTCGAGTGGATGTTCGAAGAGATATCTGCATTCATCAAGTTCGGTGTGTTGATTGTGGCGGTTGCTGTTTTCCTCGGTTTGCTCGGTGTGTGGATCCTATCTGTGGGAATGACACTCCTTTCCCATTACAATTTCACAGTTGAAATGGATGAGGAAGACATTGTTATTACGAGGGGATTACTAGAAAAAAAGAAAGTGACCGTGCCTCTGAAAAGGATCCAAAGCGTCGTAGTCGTCGAGAATCCGGTCAGGAAGTTATTCGGTTATGCAACGGTATCTATCCATAGTGCTGGGGGCGGGATTGGCCAAAGCTCGAAGATCAATCTATTCCCGATTGTGAAAAGGGATAGGGTATTGACGTATTTGGAGGATGTCTTCCCCGACTTGTATTTGGAAGAGCCTGCGAATAGGCTTACTGCAAAAGGCAGGCCGTTCTATTATCGCATCGACTTTTTGTGGATGCTGCCGATTATCGGGGCGCTTACGTATTTCTTCTTCCCGTACGGCCTGTTCTCGCTCGCAATCATCCCAGTCATTATTGCGCTCGGCATTTGGCAGCACCGCTCCGCCGCATATGATATTACCGGCAGTCAGCTGACGTTTCGGTTTAGGGGAATCAGTTTGCAAACGGCATATATGAAAAAGAAGCGGATTCAGTCCATGGAAATGAAACAAAGCTACTTCCATAGACGAAAAGGCGTTGCGACGGTCATTGCCAACATTAAATCCGGTATGGGCGTCTTTCACGCAAGCGTACATCATATGGACGTCGAAGACGCGGAGAGGATTTTCAATTGGTATGAAAAAGGTTGTTCGACTATTGACGAATGAAAAAAGCCTGCGAATTACTCGCAGGCTTTTCGTGTGTTGTGCTCGCAAAAGCCGTTCTTCGTAACGGCTAGTGCAAAGATGTGCTCGTAACGCTGTGCTTTTACTCGCAAAAGCCGTTCTTCGTAACGGCTTTTATTATCGTCTCCAACTTACAATCCGTTTTGGGCTAAAGTAGCTAAGACCGATGATGAAGCCGACAATCAGCCCTGCGATATGCCCGATGACATTGACGCCGGGTTGAAGGAAGGTCATAATCACGCTAATGACGATGATCGGCAGCATAATTTGACGCAGCTGGGGAAATGCATTTTTCGTATAATAGACGAGTGCGCCGAATGCGCCGAAAATGCCGAATATCGCGCCGCTCGCTCCGACATGGGCGAAATCAGTTCCTCCGAGGAAGAAAGAGGCGACATTGGCGAAAATGCCTGACAGAAGGTAGATTGTCAGGAAGCGCGCCTTGCCGGCAACACGTTCAAGCTCAGGGCCGAAGATGAACAAGGAAAACATATTGAACAGAAGATGCATGAGCCCTGCATGTAAAAACATCGGCGTGACGAGGCGCCACCATTCCCCGGCGGAAATCGCTGAATTGATTCCTACACCCATATAATATAAATACCGGCTCCCTTGGATTGGAAGGCTCGTCGCAATGAAAATGAGGATATTCATTGCTAACAGCGCGGTTACAAACGGATACAAACGGATATACTGGGAAAAGTTCTCTCTTCGTATAAACACTTTTTTCACCTGACCTTTGGTTTTATTATACATAGTTTATGATTGGATAAGAAGTGCGAACTACCATTACAAAACGTGAATGAAAAGGATGGATAAAATGATAGCAGGCATCGGATTGGATATCGTGGAATTGGATCGTATAGCTTCACTGGATGAGAGGTCGGATAAATTCAGGTTGCGCATCCTTACGAAAAAAGAGCTGCGGCTATATGAAACACTGTCGCCGAACCGGAAGAATGAATTCCTCGCCGGGCGATTTGCGGCGAAAGAGGCGTTTGGGAAAGCGAAAGGCACGGGAATTGGAAGAGATTGCAGGTTCGATCAGATCGAAATTCTCCCGGAGCCGTCCGGGAAACCGGTATTGTATTTTGACGGTACGAAAGTTGAAGGCTTCGTGTCCATCACCCATACCCGCACGGTTGCAGCTGCGCAGGTCATTTTAGAGAAATAATTTTCCCAATGTAAACAAGCTAGCATAAATGACTGTCCACTCTCATAAGATGACCTACCCGATTGAAATGAGAAAGGATGAACTGTATGCGCAGCCGAATTTTTGTTTTATTGCTAGTTGCAATCATGACACTGCTAGCAGCTTGTGGATCACCGTCTAAAGAGGATGTCATGAAGAAGCTCAGTGGGAAGTGGAACGAGGCGAAAGGGTACGAATTGCAGGCGACGATGGAAATCAAAACAGGTTCTGAACCCAGGGTGTACGATGTAACTGTATGGCATACGAAACCTGATTTTTACAAAGTGAATGTTTCGCAAGCGGGGAGCCAAGATTCCCAGATGATCGTCAGAAATGAAGAAGGTGTTTTTGTCATCACGCCGTCACTCGGAAA
Organism: Sporosarcina luteola; assembly: GCF_023715245.1. Lineage (GTDB taxonomy): Bacteria > Bacillota > Bacilli > Bacillales_A > Planococcaceae > Sporosarcina > Sporosarcina luteola_C. The sequence continues at coordinate 12,262 of NZ_JAMBNV010000002.1, read as the reverse complement.
AACGTATAAGTTCCAAAGTGATTGGCCGACGCAAAACAGCATGCCGTACTTGATCGGCACTTTGTCGGACGACATCAAGGCGGATAAGAATTCCACGATGCAAGAAAAGGATAAGACGTATGTATTCGAAACAGCATCAAGGAATAATCATAAGAAAGTCCTTCCGATGCAGCAGATCCATATTGATAAGAAAACATTGCTGCCGAAGTACGTATCCGTCATGGATGAAAACAAGGAAGAGAAAATCCGTGTAACGTTCAATAAAATAGCACTTGGCGTAGAGCATAAGGCAGCCGAATATCAAGTTGATATGGAAAAGGCCCAACCAGATAAAAAATCGCAATCGACTGAAGATGGCCAAACAGGTATGATGAAGTACTATCCGAACCTGAATTGGGAAGGAACGGTCGTTGAAGAAGAAATGGTCGCTACAGAAAACGGAACAAGATTTTTCACGACATTCGGCGGCGGAGACAAGGAATTCATTGTCGTGCAGGAACCGGCAGAAACTCCGGATAATCAAATGGCAGTTTCTATCGAAGGGGACCCGGTCGACTTGGGCTTCACTGTGGCGGCATTGACGAATAACTCGATCCGCTGGGAGCAGGACGGAGTGGCGTTCTTTGTCGCATCATCCACATTGACGGCTGACGAGTTGATTGAAGTCGCATCTTCGATGAGTCCTGAAGATAGCAAATAAGAATTCATTGACGTGAAAAGCTCATAGGCTTGATAATAGTGTCATCCAGAGAAAAATGAGGGATTCATATGGAGAATTATCGTCCTACTAAGGCAAGCGTCAATTTACAAGCGATACAAGAGAATATCGAAAACTTGAAGCGGTATTTACCTCGCCAAACATCCGTCATAGCCGTCGTGAAAGCGGACGGCTATGGGCATGGGGAGGTCGAAGTGGCACGTGCCGCAATTGCTGCGGGAGCCCGGATGGTGTCGGTAGCGACGCCTGACGAGGCCTTACATTTGCGCGATAGCGGCATTACCGCAGATATCCTCGTAATGGGTTTGTCTCCGGTCGGATTTGCAGAAAGGGCCGCAACGCTAGGAATCCATGTCGCTGTTTCGGATGCCGGATGGCTTCGTCAGGCGGCCAATCTTGTTAAGGAAGCCGATCGTCCGTTGCGTGTTCATGTGAAAATTGACAGCGGTATGGGCCGGATCGGTCTGCGGGATGAAACTGCACTTCAGGATATTGTTGAAGTAATTGAAGGGTCGAATAACATCCGTCTTGTAGGCGCCTTCACTCATTTCGCCTGCGCGGATGAGGAGGATTCTAGTAAAACGGAGGAGCAATTCAGTCGTTTCATGGAGTTGGTGGCTGAGTTTCCGCAAAGACCGCCCCTTGTCCATGCTTCGAATAGTGCAGCGGCTTTGCTTTATCCGCAATATGCGCTCGATGCTGTACGTTTTGGCATCAGTCTATACGGCATCGCACCTTCCTCTTACGTAGGGACTAAATTGCCGTTTGACCTGAAGAAAGCGTTCACGCTTGAAACAGAATTAGCGTATGTGAAAAAGCTCGGGAAGGGCGAAAGCATCAGCTATGGGGGAACCTACGAAACAAAGCGCGATGAGTGGATCGGCACGTTGCCGATCGGCTATGCAGACGGCTTGAAACGCGGGCTGCGCGACCAGGATGTGTTGATTGGCGGCGAACGGATGCCAATCGTCGGAACGATCTGCATGGACCAATGCATGGTGAAACTGCCGCGCGAATTTGCTGTCGGGGAAAAAGTGACATTGATCGGCAGGCAAGGTGATGAGGAAATCACGATGGAGGAATGGGCGGACCGACTCGGGACCATTCCATATGAAGTCGCGGTTACAATTGGAAAACGCGTTCCGAGAATATATTGAACCTAACATGGATAAGATGTACGCAGTTCCATCTTTCGACAAATGACCACATTATTTGAAGATTCTTGTCAATAAAAATCCTTCTATGTCTTCTCATTGTCGAAGTTCAATGGTAAGATAGACTTTGAATAGAATCGATCGAGGGAACGGGGTCTGTCGGAGGTGCTAGAATTGCGAGAGAAAAACATAAAAATCGTAAAAGTATCGAAGGGGAATGAAATTGAACATACGGCCGTCCATCAAGAGCCGGAGCGCGGAGAATTCGCTTATGTTTCAACGAAGCGGTATATGTCTAGTCATGAAGCGGATACGATCCGTGAAGCGATGATGATCGGCTACGTTGAAATGTCGCAAATCAACTTACGAATCGCAAAGGAATGCTTGCATGCGGAGCTCGAAGCCCAGCATACGGTGGAACGTCTCGTAAGCGGAGGATGAAAAGTTGGCAATAAAACGTGGGGACGTCTTTTTTGCAGACCTGTCACCCGTCGTTGGTTCCGAACAGGGAGGGACGAGACCGGTGCTTGTCATCCAGAATGACATAGGCAACCGGTTCAGCCCGACAGTGATTGTTGCAGCGATCACTGCACAAATCCAGAAGGCTAAATTGCCGACACATGTCGAAATCGATGCGGAACGGTATGGTTTCGAGCGGGATTCCGTGATCCTGCTCGAACAAGTCCGCACGATCGATAAGTCGAGGCTGACGGATAAAATCACCCATTTGGATGAACCATTGATGGAAAAGGTTGACGAAGCGCTGGAAATTAGCTTCGGGCTTGTTAAATTTTGAATACATATGTAAAAGCACTGCGGACCTCGTCTTCCGGAGTGTTTTTTTATTTTGTAATGGATTTTGTCATGGGAGAGCTGGCAAATAGATGTCTATTTCATCTTTTTTCTGTACAATGGTCATATGGGATTTTCATTTTGGTGAGGAGGCATTTTAACATATGAATAAAATAATGGTAGAAGGCATCAATCAGAACATGGACGAAATCATCGAGCGTTGGATCAGAAGGATGAAAGAGGAAAAGGGGGAACGTTTTTTCCACTTTATGCCTGATCACCTGGTCGAAAAAACAAGCAGGGAATTTGCGGAGCTTATGACTTCCAACATTACCGATTCATCAGCTGCGAATACTGAAAGAATCAACGACTTCACAGAGAAAGTCGTCCGTTTCGGCTGGGCGATCAAATTCGTCAATAAGGCGATCGACAATTTTTCAGATGTCGTATTCGAGTTTCTGGAGGAGCAAGAGATCATCAACGAAGGAAACTTACGTTCTTTCAATATCATCTTCAAAAACTGGATTAATCCTTTACGGGAAAGCATTATCGATGCCTATTCCACGGAATGGGAAAGGACGGTCAGCTTGCAGAAAATCGCATTGCAAGAGTTGTCCGCTTCCTTAATTCCAGTATTCGACAAGATTTCAGTCATGCCTTTAGTCGGGACGATCGACACGGAACGCGCGAAGCTGATCATGGAGAACCTTTTGGAAGGCGTAGTGAGCCAGCGGGCTGAAGTGGTACTGCTCGATATTACAGGAGTCCCGGTCGTAGATACGATGGTTGCGCATCATATTATCCAAGCGGCGGAAGCGGTGCGTTTGGTAGGTGCGAAATGCATGCTTGTCGGCATCCGTCCTGAAATTGCACAGACGATTGTCGCCTTGGGCATCAACCTTCATGAATTCACGACGAAAAGCACGTTGCAGAGGGGAATGCAGGCAGCTTTGGGAATGACAAATCGAGCAATCGTGGAGGTGGAAGCAAATTGAATGCACGTATACCGATTTTGAAATTGAATGAAGTCCTCATCGTGTCGATTCAATGGGAGTTAGATGACCAGACGGCCATTCAATTTCAGGAAGACCTATTGAATAAAATGCATAAAACTGCAGCTCTTGGTGTTGTAATCGACTTGACGCCGATCGATTTCATTGATTCCTTCATCGCAAAAGTCTTGGGGGATGTGATCAATATGACAGGTTTGATGGGCGCGAAAGTTGTAATCACTGGTATTCAGCCTGCAGTTGCCATCACATTGATTGAGCTTGGGATCCGCTTGAGTAATGTAATGACTGCGCTAGACTTGGAAAACGGTTTGGATAAACTTTATAAAGAATTGGAGGCCTGACAATGAACTTTAGGTCTTCTGTAGAGATAATCACGGAATGGGATATCGTTGCTGCAAGGCAATTAGGGCGTAACGAAGCAAAGAAGGCCGGTTTCGGAACCGTCGACCAAGCTCGCATCACGACCGCAATCAGCGAACTGGCGAGAAATATTTATCTGTATGCCGGAAAAGGGAAGATTGAGATTGAAAGAGTGACTGATGATGGGAAGTTCGGCATCAAAATCATCGCTTCTGATGAAGGTCCAGGAATCCCTGATCTGCGTAAAGTGATGGAAGACGGCTTTTCGACATCTGGCGGCCTTGGAGCAGGAATGCCTGGAGTGAAACGGCTTATGGACGAGTTCAAAGTCGTTTCGGAAAACGGGGCTGGAACGACCATAACGACAACAAAATGGCTTCATTGAGGAGGTGATAGTGGATGCCACAAGAAGTCGGCAGGCAGTATAAGGAAATTATGGGGAAATATTTGGAGAGCCCGAGCGAAGAGGATCTCTACGTCGGACAGCAATTCAGCAGGCGTTTCATTGAAAAGGAAATTGCGCCTGAGGATGTCATAAGCATCCACAAAACCGCATTAATTGAGCTGCATCCAGAGTTGCAGGATGAAGTGTGGGACTCCTTGGATTTCCTAATCGAGATGATGATCCATTATGGTCTCACATTACGTGAGCACCAAAGCCTCATCCGTAAACAGGAAGCGATCCAAATGGAGATGAATGTCGCGACGAAAGTGCAGGACACACTTCTGAAGACGAAGATGCCATGTGTCAGCGGCCTGGACGTTGGATACATCTCGCAGCCCGCTACACAGATGAATGGTGATTACGTCTATTTCCTGAATAAGGCGCACGAATCGGGCGTTGCTGTAGCGGACGTGATCGGTAAAGGGATTCCTGCCGCATTATGCATGTCCATGATTAAATTCGGCATGGACGGTTTGCCTGATGGAAATACGAGCCCGCAGAATGTCCTTGGCATCATCAACCGCATTGTCGAAAAGAGTGTCGACGACTCGATGTTTATCTCAATGTTCTATGGTAAATACAATGCTGAAGATACGACATTCTCTTACGCATCAGCGGGTCATGAACCAGCATTGTATTTCAATAACGACACAGGGGTATTTTCGGAATTGGATGCCAAGGGATTGCTTCTCGGCGTCAAACCGGATACCGAATATGAGGAGCGATCGGTCGTATTAAACGATGGGGACTTCATTGCAATGATGACGGATGGCGTCACTGAAACGAGGACGGAAGAAGGATTCATCGACATGAATGCAATCCAAAATCTACTTCGTGACGTGAAAGACAAGTCGGCTCAGCAAATTGCAGAATATGTCTATCATCATCTTGCAGAACTTCAAAACTATCGATTGAGCGACGACTTCACAATTGTCATTTTCAAAAAAGAGCCGGAACAGGTTTAACTTTTTGAGTGGCGGGTATGTAAGGTTGTAGTGTATTAACCAATACAAATATCGAGAGTCGGGGTGCAGGAAATGAATTTACAAGTTGAGTTACTAGAACAAAATAGTGTTCAATATTTCAAGGTTGTCGGGGAGATTGATGCGTTTACGGCACCTGTTCTACGGGAGCGTCTGGCAGCTGTTGAAAATGTCCAAGGTTTGAAGGCGGAGTTGGATCTATCCGAAGTGGACTATATGGACAGTACAGGCCTCGGTGTTTTCGTAGGTTTCTATAAGGCTGTTTCCGCTAACGGCGGGCATGTAAAGATCACGGGCTTGAACAAACGGTTGAACCGCCTGTTTGAAATTACCGGTCTGAATGAAATTATCGATATTGAACAGAAGGAAAGTGAGGACAATAATGCAACATTATGATTATATAGAAATCAAGATACCCGCCAAAGCCCAATATGTCGGTGTTGCAAGATTGATGATTTCAGGCATTGCAAGTCGGCTCGGGTTTACATACGATGACATCGAAGACTTGAAAATCGCTTCAAGTGAAGCAATTACAAATGCTGTCCAACATGCTTACGGCCAGGACGAGGATGGCGAAGTCGTAGTCGGTTGTGCATTGTATGAAGAGCGGTTGGAGATCATGATTGCGGATCACGGAACAAGCTTCGACTTTGAAGAGACGAAAAAACATATCGGACCATATAGCGACACATCAGATGCCCGTTTCCAGCGCGAAGGGGGACTTGGGCTTTATTTGATGGAGACGCTCATGGATGAAGTGAAATTTCATCACGAGGAGGGCGTGACGGTCTTTATGACCAAATATCTCGGCAGAGAGCGAGGCGAAGAAGATGTCAAACGAACAGCCAACTCATAAGCCGGATACGAAAGAGAAAGTGTTGGAATGGATCAGGCAGTACCAGGAGACGAACGACGATGAAGCGCAGACGAATCTCGTCCTTCACTACGAACGGCTCGTCCATTCCATCGCCCGCAAATATTCAAACGGAAAGCCATACCATGAAGATATCGTCCAAGTAGGTATGCTCGGTCTCCTCGGGGCGATCCGCAGATATGACCCGGACCTCGGACGCAGCTTCGAAGCATTTGCCGTGCCGACAATTGTCGGGGAAATCAAACGGTTCCTGCGTGATAAAACTTGGGCAGTCCATGTCCCACGCCGCATCAAGGAACTCGGTCCGAAGATTAAGGCTGCGGTCGAAGCATTGACGATTGAAATGCAACGTTCGCCGCTCGTGAGCGAAATCGCAGAATACTTGGGTACAGATGAAGAATTGGTTCTTGAAGCAATGGAGATGGGGAGGAGCTACCAAGCCCTATCGATGGACCATACGCTCGAAGCCGATTCGGAAGGCGGCACAGTCACCTTGTTCGATATTATTGGAGAATCGGATGACGGATTTGAGAGGACGGACCATCGACTGGTCGTTGCAAATGCTCTTAATGTGTTGTCGGAACGCGAAAAGCAGATTATCCAATATACATATATTGAGCAAATGAGCCAGAAGGAAGCGGGGGAACGACTCGGTATTTCGCAAATGCATGTATCTAGATTGCAACGGAAAGCGATTAAAAAACTTCAAGAAGCCATAATGGCAGCTGGTGGTGCATCGTAGTGGAAGTGTTCAAAAATGATCATGTAGAGGCATACATCTATAACGCAGCGAAGCATGGCAATATCGAGTCGGGAGATACGTATTATATTCATTCCGAAGAGGACTACTTCATCTGTGCGATTGCCGACGGGTTGGGAAACGGTAAAGTCGCAAGGCAATCCGCGGAAGTGATACCTGAAGTCCTTGAACGCTTTCACCACGAATCGCTAGACGAATTGCTGAGCCGCTGCAATGAATATATGGTGCAGAAACGCGGAGCAGCCGTAGCAATCGTGCGTGTCAACTATAAGGACGGCACGATCGAATACAGCTGTATCGGTAATGTCAGGATGTATATTCTGCACGGTCGTGAAAAGATGATCTATCCTTTGCCTGTCATGGGATATTTATCAGGAAGGCCGCAAAAGATGAATACCCAGACATACAAGTACGAAGTTGGCGATCTGTTTTTCCTTCATTCGGACGGAGTGACGCTGAACAGCCCGAAAGCAAGTTTGAAACAGAGCACCAACGCATATGAGTTGTACAATATCGTAAAAGAATCGGCACAATCCGGCGACGATGCCACATTCATCGCCGGCAGCCTGCTTCAGTAAACTGAAGCAGGTTTTTTCATGTGCAGGAATGGAGTAAGGATACATCAATCAATTACGACTTGGCGTAATTGCGTCCGGATTTTTATCGAGCTTGCTCGATAAACTCCCCTGAAAATCCGTGACATCCGCCGGAGGCATTTAACTTAATTCAGCAGGAACTTCAGCTGAATTAAGTTAAATGGTAAACTGAGATAAGTATAGAAAGGGTGGGAATGAATGACGAACAGTCTAATAGAAGCAACAGCCAAAAGAGCGTCGATTAGTAAGAAACAAACCGCCAATGTCATCTCTCTTCTCGACGAAGGCAACACGGTCCCTTTCATCGCAAGATACCGGAAAGAAGCGACCGGTTCACTCGATGAAGTGGAAATCAAAGCGATTGAAGATGCGTACCATTATGAAAAGGGGCTAGAACAACGGAAAGAGGAAGTCATCCGGTTAATTGAAGAGCAGGGGAAATTGACTGACGAGCTGAAAAAGGAAATCCAATCAGCAACCGTATTGCAACGCATTGAAGATCTGTATAGGCCGTACAAGCAGAAAAGACGTACGCGTGCGATGATTGCGATTGAAAGTGGACTCGAACCGCTGGCGGACAAGTTGATGGCATTCGGTCCGGATAATCCGGAAGACCTTGCCGCGGCTTTCGTGAATGAAGAGAAAGCTGTCGCATCCATCGACGAGGCGCTTGCAGGAGCGCGCGATATTATCGCAGAACGAATTGCGGATGACGCTGCACTCCGGGAAAGCGTGCGGAAACTTGCTTGGTCCGATGGCCAAATGGCTTCCATGCTCCGTAAAGGGGCCGAGGATGAACGCGGTGTGTATGAAATGTATTACGAATATGAAGAGCCACTGAAAAAGATTGTCCCTCACCGTGTACTTGCGTTGAATAGGGGAGAAAAAGAAGAGGTTCTGCGTGTAGGCGTGGCATTCCCAGCGGAGCGTATCATCGGTGTCCTTGAGCGCGAATTGATCAAAAAACAACAATCCCCATCCGCTGTGCACGTTAAAGAGGCGACAGAAGATGCATTCAAACGGCTGATTGCTCCGTCTGTCGAGCGGGAAATCAGGACAGCGCTGACAGAAAAGGCGGAAGCCCAAGCGATCCATGTATTCTCGGAAAACTTGAAGAGTCTTCTATTGCAACCACCTTTAAAAGGCAGGATGGTGTTGGGCGTCGATCCGGCTTTTCGTTCAGGCTGTAAATTGGCGGTCATTGACGAAACAGGGAAGATGCTTGAAGTGTCGGTTATTTATCCCCACCCTCCGAAAGCGGATAAGGAAGCTTCGAAGAAAATGATTCTTTCAACTCTCGCCAAATATAAGATCCCGATCATCGCAATTGGCAACGGAACAGCCTCAAGAGAAACGGAGAAATTCATTGCGGACTGCATCAAGGAATCGAAAGAGCCAGTTTCGTATGTCATCGTCAATGAAGCGGGGGCAAGTGTCTACTCGGCATCGGCCCAGGCGCGGGAAGAATTCCCTGACCTCCAAGTCGAACAGCGGAGCGCTGTTTCCATTGCGCGGAGATTGCAGGACCCATTATCCGAACTCGTCAAAATCGATCCTGAATCGATCGGCGTCGGCCAATACCAGCATGACGTGGCACGGAAAAAACTGTCCGATTCGCTATCGTTTGTAGTTGAAACCGCGGTGAACCGGGTAGGTGTGAACGTGAACACCGCTTCTTCATCTTTACTGCAATACGTGGCGGGTCTTTCGAAGACAGTAGCGGAAAACATCGTCAAGGCGCGTGAAGAGGAAGGGCTGTTCCAAAAACGGACGCAGCTGAAAAAGGTTCCGCGTCTCGGAGCGAAGACATATGAACAGGCAATCGGCTTCCTTCGCATACCGGAAGCGAAAGACCGATTTGACTCTACCGGACTTCATCCCGAAAGCTATATGACGGCAGAGCAGGTGCTCGCGGAAGCCGGAGTGGACAAGAGTTTGTTAGGGAAGGAAGAGGCAGTGAGTGCTCTAACCGCATTGGATGTCCCGGCATTAGCTACAAAATTCGATATCGGTGAAGTGACGTTGCGCGATATTATCGACACATTGAAGCGACCGAACCGCGATCCTCGTGACGACTACCCGCAGCCGCTGTTGAAAGCGGACGTACTCGATATGAAAGACTTATATGAAGGACTTGAGATGCAAGGGACTGTCCGGAACGTCGTAGACTTCGGTGCATTCGTCGATATCGGTGTATCGGAAGACGGACTCGTCCACATTTCGAAATTGAAAAAAGGGTTCGTCAAGCATCCGCTCGATGTAGTCGCATCCGGCGACATCGTGACCGTCTGGGTGGAAGGTGTAGATAAAAATAAAGGCAGAATCTCGTTGACGATGATTCCTCCGAAAGGGAAGTAAGCCGCGATCGTGAAAACCGGCATGGAACAACGTGACTTGCAGCAACTCGTCCAACAATTATCCATAGAAGCTTTCGGAAAACCATTCAGACATGAAGCGCGTTTCAACGCCCGCCTCCGAACAACGGGCGGTCGCTACAAACTGCTCGACGGATCTATTGAAATCAACCCGACTGTTTTAGCGCTTTACGATTTGGATGAACTAATCGGCATCATCAAGCATGAACTTTGCCATTACCATCTCCATCAAGAAGGAAAAGGATATAGACATGGAGATGCGGACTTCAAAAAGCTGTTGCGGGAAACCGGCTCGCCAAGATATTGCAAGCCGCTAGGGAAGGCAACTAGCAAACCGAAGAAGATCCATCTCTATCAATGTAAATCATGTCGATTGGAATATAGACGCAAAAGAAAAATGGATGTGCGGAAATATAGATGCGGCAAATGCGCCGGAGAAATCATCCTGCTTCAATAATAAGCAATCGCTGCAGAAAGCCGGCGATTTACGCATAAATCCGTAAAATCACGCATAAATTGAAGTAGATACGCATAAATCGAATTACACGCGCATAAAGTCAGCGAACTACGCATAAAACTAATTAGACACGCATAATGTCTAAGAATCACGCATAAAACGATTCGGAAGTTAACAAAGGATGAAGGGAAGTGCTATATTTTCCTTCATCTTATTTATTTTTGCTTAATGATTTGAAATTAAGAGCTGAGTCAGGCGGTTGCGGAGAGTTTTCAGTCGGTTTTGCTGCCGTATCAGGCGGTTCGGGTAAACTTTCAGGCGGTACGGGAGAGGTTACAGGCGTTATCGAGAATACATCAGGCGCTCAGGATGAGTTATCAGGCGGTCGAATCTGAGAGGACGATTATCTTTTTCATCATCAATTAAATAGTGCATGTCCCATTACATCGCTCTTTAAGACGCGCTGCTATAAGTGTCTTTAGCTGTTACAAAAAATAATTCAATAAAACTGTTGACGAAAGGATGATGAGTGTCTATAATAGGAAAAGTCGATTAGGGAATGACATTGAAACAAAATAAACTCCCTTCTCCAATTAAATAGATGGCCCCTTGGTCAAGCGGTTAAGACACCGCCCTTTCACGGCGGTAACACGGGTTCGAATCCCGTAGGGGTCACCAACTTTTATGTATAACTTCCATGTTTATGTACAAAGTAAAAAGGGGGAAGAAATTAAGCCCTGCGATTTACAAAGTATCGAGTATGTAAGTTGATCAAATTGTTGGGGTATAGCCAAGCGGTAAGGCAACGGACTTTGACTCCGTCATTCGTTGGTTCGAATCCAGCTACCCCAGCCAAACTTTTTAAACGCTCCACGTTTAAAAAGTTTTGCGAGAAACGCCTCCGGCGTTTGGAGCAAATCGCTTTTAGTACCCAAAGCAACACGAGTACTAAACAGAAATCGGTTTTAACACCCAAGCCAAAAAAGTCTTCATATATAAGGTTTCACAAAAACCTAACATCAAGACAATACAACAAGCACGAGCCATTAGCTCAGTTGGTAGAGCATCTGACTTTTAATCAGAGGGTCGCAGGTTCGAATCCTGCATGGCTCACCATTCTTTCAAAAAAACTATTGACATCTTTACTGAGAGTAGTATAATAAAGTGTGTCGCAAATAATGCGGTAGTGGCGGAATGGCAGACGCGCTAGGTTGAGGGCCTAGTGGGGGTTAACCCCGTGGAGGTTCAAGTCCTCTTTACCGCACCATATTCCATATAATAAAACCGAGCGCCCGTAGCTCAATTGGATAGAGCGTCTGACTACGGATCAGAAGGTTATGGGTTCGACTCCTGTCGGGCGCGCCAAATTTTATACGCGGGTGTAGTTTAGTGGTAAAACCTCAGCCTTCCAAGCTGATGATGAGGGTTCGATTCCCTTCACCCGCTCCATTAATTAATTTCAAAATAACGCTTGACGCGTTAGTGAGAAAATGTTATACTAGAATAGTTGCTGCAAGAGAGCAGCGCAATGAACCTTGAAAACTGAACAGCAAAACGTCAACAAATAAAGTTCTGGAGTCGACATTGTCGGTGAAAAGAACAAACGAATCTTCGGATTCAAATTGACATCTTAATTGATGCCAGCAAGAAACTCGAGCTACTCGAATTTCTCTATTATGGAGAGTTTGATCCTGGCTCAGGACGAACGCTGGCGGCGTGCCTAATACATGCAAGT